>CAMGKS010000123.1 GCA_946056785.1 uncultured Clostridia bacterium | reverse complement strand
AATATATTTTGCTACAACTTTTGCCAATTTTCTCAAATTGTTATTTTTAATTTTCCTGAAGACGACTTCCCATTCTTCAGCTTTGCTACACTTATTCGCTTCGTCTCTTATTTGGCGTAACAATTCATCTATCGTAAAAATGCAAAATCTGTCGATTTTAAAAGAAGCGGCGACTAATTCTACAATAGACAATAAGCAATCGGAATCTGAAATTTCTCCCGACAAATCGTGTTTTATATATTCTTTAAGCATTCTTAAATTTATTGCACGAACTTTTGACGTTCTGCCTAAAAATTCCAACATATCTTCATATGGGAGTTCCAAAAAATATTCTTCAAATTTATTATTATCAAAAGGTTTAATATAATACTTTTTCCCTAAATAGCCGTTTACAAATCTCAAACCGTCATAATAACCTACTTTCAAACAGCGGTTGATGTTAGGCTTTACAAACGCAATCATATTTCCCAACTGCTCGGACGGAATTACGTATCTGACGTTTACGTCGTAATCGATTTTTGTCTTTAAAGGTTTATTGCTTGTCCTGACGGCAACGATATCCTTATATCCTTTTGAAGCAATGAGATTGATAGGTAAATTGTCGATGATGCCGCCGTCAATATACTTATTTCCGCCGAACTCATAGAAACCGTAAAGCGGATACGTAGCGCTCGCTATAAAATAATCGACAATATGTTCCTTTTCCATATCGTCGACAAAAAGTTCAACCGCTTTTCTTTTGTTTACGCAATAAGTAACGCAACCGACTTTAATTTTCGATTTCAACAATTTTTCAGGAAAAATGCGTTGTTTTACGTACGTTTCCATAAGATTGCCGCTCGTTTGCACAAATTTAAAGGGATGCCGCATAAGTTTGATTGTTTCCATAAGGTTTTCTCTTGTCATTCCTTTTTCGGCAAAACTGTCGGCTAAATTGTCGTCAATGTCAAAAATATTAGAAATTCTGACAGTCTGCCAGAATTCCTTTAAAACTTCAAGACCGTCTTGAGCCAGAATCGCCGCATTAAGTGCCCCGATACTCGTACCTACAACGGCGTCAAAAGAGTAACCGCTTTCATACAAAGCAGTTACTACGCCGACATGGTATGCACCCTTTGCTCCTCCGCCTTCCAAGGCTAATCCTATTTTATTCACTTGATACCCCTTATATAGGTTATGCTACAATATCTCTATAATCACGGCTGAGCGTCGGGAAAAGCGTGCAAGTAGTAATGATAAGAATAACCGCAGAAATTCCCATAAGCACAAGATACGGGCCGTAGCCGCCAAGCGATAAATCTTTTCCGCCGACCGTAAACGGAACTACGCTGAAAATCATCGTAAACAATCCAAACAAAACGGCAATTACGACGCCGACTAAAATCGTAATAGCAACGTTCTTATTTGCCGATACGATATCTCCGTCGCCCGAAACGTTGAAAGTCGGATGCTTTACGTCAACTCTTATTGACATACACGTAAGCGAAATAACAAGCATTTCCGCAATAATGAATATACAAATTATATCAATCGAATCGACAATTCCCTTTACCGCAGGACCGAAAACGATTCCTACGACAAGACAACTTACCAAAGTCGACGCCGTCGCCACTATTGCATACATGAACAATTTCACCAAAACCTGATTTCGGTATGAAACAGGAATAATTTTCGTATGATAAAAACACATTCCTTCTCTTGAAACCGTGGTTGACGCAAAAGATACGATAATCGTAATAAAGAGCGTGATTACCATAAGCGTAAGCCCCGGAACAATAGCTCCGCCGACGGTATTCTGTCCATAACCTACTGCAAGGTCGTTACAATAATAAACCATAACAGGAGCGGCAACCGCCATAGCAAGATATTGGAAAGAATAGTTGAACGAACGGAATATCAGCAAAAATTCTCTTCTTAAAAGTGCAGAGAATTGCGAATGCATAACTACTTTGCAATTTGTAGTTAAAGCCGCTTTTTCCGTCTCTATTCCGTAAAGTATTGTCTTATAATAACACTTTGACGCCGTGAAATATGCACACACAGCCAAAACGGCTTCGATGAGAACTACGTAAAGAATATGCAATAATACTTGTCCCGCCCCGCCGGCGACTTGCGAATATGCCAATATATCGGAATAGAATCTGAACGGATAACAGTTCTTTGCAAAAACTTTAATTCCGTTTGTCACCTGAGGCGAAAAAAGAGTTATGTTGTTATTTTGTATAAACTGCAAAATCTCCGAAAGAAGCTGCATATACAAAATAAAGCCGCCGCACAGTAAAAGTATGAGAAGTATGAGTATAAACGCAAATTTGTCTTTTACGTGATTGACTAATTGCATAACAGGTATGGCAATAAGATTAGCAACGAAAAACGGCACTAACGAAATGAAAAATATTACTAATATCGATAAGATATAATATATTGCCGTATAATGCGACATTATGCCGAAAATGATATAGAACGGCAACAAAAACAAATAGCAAATAATCAGATTCGAAATAAAGCAATATATCGATTTCGCTATAAGTACTTCTCTGCCGCTGACAGGAAATCTCAACAATAATTCGTTATCGCCCGAAAAATAAAGGTTTTTAACTACGTTGCCCGTTCCGATAAGCGTAAGCAAAACCAATGCGATAAACGTTACGATAACTAAAAACTCATTGCCGAGTTGTCCGTTATTGACAAACATATCGGTCAAAAAATAAAACAATAAAACCAAAACGCCGTAAAGCAAAATAGAAAATATAACGTTCAAAACTCTTTTTATATGTTCTTTTGCACTTAAAACGTTTGTGGAACCGTACTTGGCTTTTAGGTCAAGTTTAAACAAAGTTAAAACTGTCGTCCACATAATCAGTCCTCTTTAGTTTGTTCGACGTCAGACTGTTTTTTATCGTCTGAAGGAACGTCGTTTTTCTTTGAAAATTTCTTAAATACGTTTTTCAATCTGCCGCCTTTTTTTGCGTCGCTCTTTGTTTCCGCTTCAGATACGGTTTCCGATTCGGCAGTCTGCTCTAAGCCTTTATCAGCGGTTTCCGCAGAAGCGTCGACGGCTATATCTTTTCTTTCATATTCGGCATATTGAGTTTTTTCGTCAGGACGGACGTCGGACATTTCCTGCGAACAATAGTCGTCGAAAAGACGTTTTTCGTAAGTACCCGTAATTTTGAAAAATCTGACTTCGAGATTTTCCTGATTCTCCGGATTATCTTTAAGGTCGAACGTATCGATAATCTGTCCTTGATTTATAATCGCTACTCTGTGACAAAGTTTCTTAACAAGGTCAAGGTTATGCGACGAGAAGAAAACGGTATTGCCCTTTTGGCAATGTTCACGCATATGAGCAATGATTTCCGCTGTCGATTGCGGATCAAGACCCATCATCGGCTCGTCGAGAACCCAAAGTTTAGGTTCGTGAATAAGTGCGGCAATGATACAGATTTTCTGTTTCATTCCGTGAGAATAAGATTTAATCTGTCTGTTAGCCGCAGCCTCCAATTTGAAAATCTTGAGATATTTTTCAAGGCGTTCTTTTCTTATATCGGTTGGAACACGATAAATATCGGCAACGTAATTGACGTATTCGACGCCTGTCAGTTTTTCATATACAGAGTGGTTGTCCGGAACGTAACCGATATTGTGCTTTGCTCTTATAGGGTCCTTTGCGAGGTCGTAACCGCACACTTCGATAGAACCGCTGTCAAAAGGCAAAATACCTGTCAAGCACTTAATCGTCGTTGACTTTCCGGCACCGTTCTGTCCCAAGAATCCGAATATTTCACCCGGGCGAAGTTCGATATTTATGTCATTTACAGCAAGCCTGTCACTGTGAGGATATTTTTTAATCAAATGTTTTATTGTTAACATAATTACTCCTTAGTAGGTAAATTGAAATTAATCATTCTTATAAATTCTATCACCAATAACATATTTAGTCAAACAAAAGACGTTATTTATGACTATTATAGGCATTTATCTACTCTTATAAAACAAAACAAACCGCCGTTTAATTGGGCGGTTTGCAATCATTTTTCTTTTTTTTCTTAATTTTGCCTTAATTTTTTATTTTTACACGTTTT
>CAMGKS010000122.1 GCA_946056785.1 uncultured Clostridia bacterium | reverse complement strand
CTCGGCTTCTAAAAATAAAAGCGACGTTTCCTCGCTTTTATTTTTATGCTTAATTTTTTGTCAAACGTCAAAATTAAAACGTTTAAAGGTTTTCGACGTTAAAGCAATAACGTCTTATCTTCGCCCATACCGAGCATTCCGTCAAGAACGTATTTCTTTCCGTCCTCGTCTCTGAGATATCCTTCAAGTTCTCCGAAGGTTACGTAATAATCGATATTGACTATGCCCGTATGCAAAATCATAGGATTAAGGCTGTAAATCTTAAAAGTAAGATTGACCATATCATGTTCGTCTTTGACGTACCATTCGGCATAATCTTTAAAATCTTTCGTTTCCGGATTTCTTGTAAATTTTACAGGCGGCAAAATACTGCTCTTTCCTTCGAGCCATAAAATATTTTCGTTATATTTTTCCTGGTCGATAGATTGATTTCTAGTAAGGTTAAACGCAAGATATTGCATTTTACCGTCAACGTTGCATTTACCCATTGTCGTTACCCAATCATAGTGAGCTTTTCTCGGATAATATCCTCTGTGGTCGTCGATAATCGCCGTGGCGTCATCGTCGGTTAACATTTCTTCGCCGTTGATAATAAGCGAGCCTTCCGCTTTAAAAAAGTCTTTCTGGCTGTAAAGCGGTCTGTTTTTGCCAAACGGAATCGATACAACGCAAGGGTCGCTAAGTCTTGTCAAACTGAAATTGTACGAGATCGAAGCCGTTCCGTAATTTTCTTTGATAGCTTTTACCGCAGTCTTTTCCTTGTTAGGCGACGTAATAAGGCACTTTCCTTCATGTTTACCGCTAAGCTCGGCTTTTCCGTCTTGAAAATTATTGACGTATTTTACAAACGACACAGGAGTATGAGCTTCTGCAATAGAACCGTTTATAAGATTTGGAGCAATTTGCGTGTCCTTGCTTTTTAAGTTAGTATCCCAACAATACGTTCTTTTCGTGCGTTTATCATAAAAAATGTTAAGTGTTTTTCCGAAAATTCCCATATCGCAAACAACGGCAAGCAAAACTCCGTTTTTAAGATGTACTTCAGAAGCCTCCCACAAAGTAAGTTTAAGCCTGTTAAAGCAATTCGGCAAAGCCGTAGGTTTTTTTGCTTTTACAAGGTCCATACTTTCAAATTCACGGCTAAACGTACCAAAAACTACTTTACCCTTTTCATCGACCATACTTTTAGGCGGTTCGACCGCTCTTCTTTTGTCATCGATAAATTTACTGAATTCTCCCATAAATTCCTCCTTAATTATGTGAAAAATTTAAATTATTTCTTTTCTCTCTGCCTTCAGTTCCTTCCTTGCCTTACGTTGGCATATCGGAATCGCTCTTAAAACCTTAAACAACAACTTCCATAAAAACAGCTGATCCTTGGCAGGTTGTTTACCCCAAATCTTGAACATCTTGACAACTTTTCCGAAAGTAAAATCGCCTAAAACGAATACGTTTGCGCCGTCAAGCGCACGAGCAACTAAGTGGCGAAAAAGCTTTCTCTCCTCCATAGGCATAGTAGGCAATACTTTCTCTATAACAAGCCTTATCGTTTTCGACGCATGCGACGTAAAGTCGGCACAAACAAGGCTGCCGTCGTTTTTGTTTATTTGCCAATTAAATAGATAATGCTGCCAGATTCCTCGTGCATGAGAATATATCACGCGATACTCTCCGCTATGCAAAACCATACCGAATACGCTGAATTCAGGACAATACTTTTTTGTCTTTGAAAGGACTGCATTATATCTTGCGTCAGACGTTTTGTCTTCAAGAAGCCCCGGTCCGTCATAATTGTAAACGTTGACGATTCTTTGCTGAATTTCTTTATCGCAAAAAGCAGAAACGTAAACCGCAATATTACCGCCCTTTGAGTGCCCTCCTACGACAATAGGCTTATCGGTCAATTTAACAAAATCGTTCAACGCTTCTAAACTGTGTTTTTGCGAATTTAATTCGTCTGCATAAATCAAATCGATATCTTCAAGCCAACCAACCATATGGTCGTCTGTGCCACGGCAGGCAATATAAGCAAAATTCGGGCAATCGAAAAGCGTAATGCCGAATTGACAGCTTATGTCATAAGACAGTTTGCTCCTTGCGTCTACGATTTTTATATCGCTAAACCTTTTATTGCTTGCAAGCGATTTAAGAAGCGAAACGCAATCATCGTAACAATACGGTGCGACTTTCAAAAGATCGATGCCTTTTTCGTTTGCGATTTTCAAGATGTCGCATACGCTCTCGCCTTTAAAGCTTTCAAGATTCATATATGCAAGTTGACACAAAACGAGACTGTCGGCGTCGGTAAACGGAACCTGCGAAAGAGGTTTATCAAACTCTTTGGCATAAGTAACTAAGTTATAAAAACGATTGTGATTATAACTGAATTTGTTATATCTTTTCCTGAATTTAAGGTTACAAAGTTTTTTTGCTTTGTTTTCTATTTTATCCGTATTTTTATTATATCTTTCTTTAATTTTTTTACACGCGTTATATACAATTAACGGTACGACAAATATAACCCAAATGATAATTCCTATCCACTTTAAAGCGGAAAAAACGCTCAAAACCGAGGCTCCGCTCCGATTGCCGTGAAGTAAAAGCATAATCAGAACGTTTTCAACAGTATCGAACAAATACGGAAACAGAGGAATACACACGCCAAGCCACTTTGTTTTTTTCTTCAAAAGCAAAACAGTTATAAACGTCATCGAACAAAAGTAAGCCGCCGAAAACAGAAAATCACAAGTCGTATAATAAACGTAACTTGTAACGTCCTCTTGCGTCATGAGATTTAACGTGCTTAAAACGTCGTTTTCGCTATAAATAAAACGTCCGTCAAAATGTTCGATTCCTTGCATTGCTTCCGACTTAAAAGCGGTAAACGGAAGATAAAACAGTATACACGTTATAACGGTAGCAACTATTGCAATAATGCCGAATATCAAAAAACCTTTGCTGACTTTTGAATTTTTCCCCATGGGAATATTTTACAATAAAAAACCTGGTTTTACAATAGCAAACAAAAAAAATTATACCATCTTTACGCTTTATTTTAAAACCTTATTTTAAATATGAAAAACGTCAAACACCACTAAACCGAGAATTATTAAAATAATCGTTAAGTTAGCTTTTTTCATCTTTTGCCCTGCTCGTTTTAATTTCCACTAAGCAATATACTTATTGTTTAAGATTTTAAATCTTTTTCGGTTTTAATTAAATACTATCTTAAAAAATCGTCAAAATTGCAATATGAAACAGTCATCGACACTCTGCCACAACTAACGATAATACAAGATATGTTAATATGGCGACAAGATAGAATCTTAAACAAACAACAATATAAAACCTTTAAGCAATCAGCAAGATATAAATTTTAAGCTAGCGACAATATAAAATCTTTAAGCAGTCAGCAAGATATAATTTTTAAGCTAGCGACAATATAAAACCTTTAAGCAGTCAACAAAATAAAAATTTCAAGCTAGCGACAATATAAAACCTTTAAGCAATCAGCAAAATAAAAATTTCAAGCTAGCGACAATATAAAATCTTTAAGCAATCAGCAAGATATAATTTTTAAGCAAGCGACAAAAGTTAAAACACGCTCGTAAATTATCGGATACTATCGTTTCGGCAATTTTTACGTTTTTTACGTATAGATTGCGGCAACGTTTTGATTTTCCTGCGCTTTTATCCCTTACGGGCAAACACTTATAATCTGTTTCCAAATTTATTTATTTTATCATTCTTGTCGGTTTATTGTTAAAATCAAACGCCATATTTATTTTAGCTTTTATATTTGTTTCAGCTCTTACTTGCCCGATTATCCTTTTATCAAGCCTATAGTAAACGCTTTATATAAAAAGGGATAGGCAATGCCTATCCCTTTTTATTGGCGAACGATAAGGGATTCGAACCCCTGACCTTTGCGTCCGTAGCGCAACGCTCTATCCAGCTGAGCTAATCGTCCGTATGCTCCATAAAACTTTAATTATTATAAGAATTTTATTTGCGTTTGTCAAGAAAATACAATGCTTTTATAATTTTATTGTTCAATCTTTTTTCTTTGTTTTTATCCGTTTTGCAATTAAAAAAACAAATTTATTTGTTTTCAAGCAAATAGTCGAGAGCTTCAAAT
>CAMGKS010000121.1 GCA_946056785.1 uncultured Clostridia bacterium | reverse complement strand
CCGATTTTTGTTCATGCAAATTTCCGAAAAGTTCTTTCTTTTGCATTACGCTCTCTTCCAAAGCGTCCACGGAAGATATTTTTAGCGTAAGTTCGCCGACGATTCTATCGGCTTCAGCAAGCTCAGATTCGCAAGACTCGATATCCTCTTTCAGTCTCGTTACGTTTTCGTTAGACAAACGCTGTCTTTCTTCATATAAACCGAAATTCGATTTTATGTCGGCAAGTTGACGGCTTATCGCCTGTGATTTTTCATCGCAATCTTCGATAATCTTTTCGTTCTCCGCCTTTCTTTCAAGCAATTCGTTCAAACCTGATTTTAACTTCTTTACGTTTTCTTCAAGGGCTTCGATCTGACGTTCCTGATCAAGGAGACTCATTCTGTCGTTCTTTCTCGAACCGCCGGAGATAGAGCCGTTTTTAGCAAACAAATCGCCGTCAAGAGTTACGATTTTAAATTCCTGATTATAATTTCTGAAAAGTCTGACGGCTACGTCGATATTTTCAACGACAACCGTATCCCCCATTAAAGCGGAAATCAGTTTTTCAAATTTTGAATCGTAAGAAATCTGGTCTTTTAAAAGTCCGATGCAACCCCGTTCGGAAAAAACCTTCTGATTGTCGCCGATTGTTTTTTCACGGCAAGCGGTAAGCGGACGGAAGGTAGCCCTGCCGTATCTCTTTTGCTTTAAAATGCCTATAAGAAATTTTGCGTCGTCTTCGTTTTTAACGATGATATTTTGTAAAGACGCATTAAGCAAGTTTTCAACCGCCGCAACGTATTCTTCCGGAACTTTTATAACTTCCGCCACGACGCCTAAAATTTTAGACGAAATTTTATCGTCGTCTTTTGCGTCTTTCATAAGTCCTTTTATGGCTTCCTGATATCCGGCGTAATTGTCTTTAATCTGTCTTGCCATTTCAAGGTTGGCACCGGCATTCGATATTTTGTTGTTTAGTGCCATAATATCGTTTGTAATTGCAGTCAACGCAAGTTTTGCGTCTTTTTTAGCACAAATAACCTCGTTAGCTTCGGTGAGAAGTTTTTCATTTTTTGCACGAAGTTCGTTGATATGACCTTCCGCTATCGAAAGAGCGGTTAAATCTTCATCCAAATTTTTTCTTTTCTGCGACAAAGATTCCCTGAGATTTTTGGCTCTTTCCTGATTAATGCCTTTTTCTGAAATAAGGCTTGCCAAATTTCCTTTCAAAGCGGAAAGTTCTTCGACAGAACGCACGTATTCTTGGTTTTTCGCTTCGATTTCGCTTTCCTGATTTGTAAGAGCTTCGTTTAATGTGCTGTATTCGGCATTTATTCTTTCACATTCTTTTGAGTGTGAAGCATAAAACGCCAGCTTTTCTTCTTTTTCTTTCTGGGCTTTTAAAATTGCCTCGTCGATTCTCTCAATCTGCGCTTCGAAATTCTGCTTGTCACGGTTAAGTCTCGATTCGTCGCCGTTGAGATTGTTGAGTTTTTCCTGAAAAACTCTGCCTTCGCCCGCCATACGTTCCGCGTCGACTTTAAGAGCAAGTATTTCGGCGTTTAAATTTTTAGAATGATCGTCGAGAGACGTAAACTCACTCATGCAAACGTCAAATTCCTGCGTGCATTTTATGAATTCTCTTTCTTTAAGTTCCAACTCGTCGACGGTTTTTCTAAGGCGTTCGGCAATCTTTTTCTTGACGTTTTCGTTGTTTTCATACTGATATATATAGGTATTAACTTCCCAAAAACGTAACAAGTCTTTAAGTTCGAAATATTTTTTCGTAGCTTCAGCCTGTTTACGCAAAGGAACGATTTGCCTTTCAATTTCGGCTATACGCTCGTTAGCAACGGTAAGGTTCTGATTGGCACGGTCTAGTTTGCGTTCCGCTTCGTTTCTTTGATAACGAAATTTTGAAATTCCCGCCGCTTCTTCAAAGATATGACGGCGGTCGTCAGGCTTTGCCGAAAGAAGTTCGTCAATTCTGCCCTGACCGATAATAGAATATCCTTCTTTACCGATGCCGGTATCGTGAATAAGGTTGATAATATCTTTCATTCGGCAACGGGAACGGTTTATAAAATATTCGCTGTTTCCGCTGCGATCGAGTTTACGAGAAATAACGACGTTGTCGGCATCAAAATTTGGAAAAACCTTTCCGCCTTCGTTATCGAAATATAAAGATACCTCGCAGTATGACGTACTGCGACGGTTTTCCGTACCGTTAAAGATGACGTCCTGCATGTTTTTGCCGCGGAGAGTTTTTGCGCTCTGCTCGCCGAGCGTCCAACGTATTGCGTCTGCAATGTTCGACTTGCCGCAACCGTTAGGACCGATAATTGCCGTTACGCCGTCCTTAAATTCTATGGTGACTTTATCCGCAAAAGATTTAAAGCCTTTTAATTCTAACTTCTGAAAATTCAAAATAACCTCTTGTTTTCGTAAATTGCCAAAGTATTATATCATACTGAAAATTTAAAAGCAACAACTAAATCAATTTGAAAATACATATTTTAAATGTTTGAAACAAAAAAGCTCTGCAAAATGCAGAGCTTCTGAGCGTTTCTTAATAAATTTTAATTAAGCAAATTTAAGCCGCATTAAAATCAGCAAATTCCGTGAGCAAGCATTGCACCGGCAATCTTTTCAAAAGCTGCGATGTTTGCGCCGATAACGAAATTGTTTTCCTTTCCGTATTTTCTTGCCGCATTGTCGATATTGTGGAAAATGCCGACCATGATGTTTTTAAGTTTTGCGTCGACTTCTTCAAAGCTCCAGAATATTCTTTGACTTGATTGAGCCATTTCAAGAGCAGAAGTTGCAACGCCGCCTGCGTTTGCGGCTTTACCCGGAGCAAACAAGACGCCTGCGTCGATAAACTTCTTCGTTGCTTCAAGCGTAGTAGGCATGTTTGCGCCTTCACCGACTGCAAAAACACCGTTTTTAATAAGAATTTCAGCACTCTTTTCGTCAAGTTCGTTTTGTGTAGCGCACGGAAGAGCTATATCGCATTTAACCGTCCAGATTTCACGGCAGTCAGGAACGTATTTTGCGTCTTTATGAACGTCTACGTATTCTTTAATTCTGCCACGTCTTACTTCTTTAATTTCTTTTACAAGGTCAAGGTCAATGCCGTTTGCGTCATAAACGTATCCGTTTGAATCGCACATAGCAACAACTTTTGCACCAAGTTGAGTTGCCTTTTCACAAGCGTAAATAGCAACGTTGCCGCTTCCCGACACAACGACTGTTTTACCTTTAAGTTCTTTTCCGTTGCACGTAAGCATTTCGTTTACAAGGTAAACGAGACCGTAACCGGTTGCTTGTTTTCTTGCAAGGCTTCCGCCGTATTCCAAACCACGACCGGTAAGAACTGCCGTATGTTCGTTTGCAAGCTTTTTATAATATCCAAACAAATATCCGATTTCTCTTGCCCCTACACCGATATCGCCTGCAGGTACGTCAGTGTCTGCTCCGATATGACGATAAAGCTCTGCCATAAACGCTTGGCAAAAACGCATAACTTCGTTATCCGATTTTCCTTTAGGGTCAAAATCGCTTCCGCCTTTGCCGCCACCGATTGGAAGCGTTGTAAGACTGTTTTTGAAAATTTGTTCAAAGCCGAGGAATTTAAGGATAGAAAGGTTAACGGACGGATGGAAACGGAGACCGCCTTTATAAGGTCCGATGGCACTGTTGAATTGAACGCGATAGCCTTTGTTCACCTGAACTTTGCCGTTGTCGTCGACCCAAGGCACTCTGAACATAATAACGCGTTCAGGCTCAGTGAGCATTTCAAGAAGACCTTTCTCTTCGTATTCAGGATGCTCGTCGCATACAAGTGAAATAGATTCAAGTATTTCTGTTGCAGCTTGAATAAATTCCGGTTGGTTAGGGTTTTTTGTTTTCAAGTCTTCAAGGACTTTTGAAACATATTTGTTCATACATATACCTCACAATATTGAATACAACGTAACGATTTCTATCGATTCGGACGCAACGCATAACGTTAGGAAAAGTCGATACCGTTATGTCGAAACCTAATAAAAATATAGTAAATTATAATATCACTATATTTTATTTGTCAACAAATGACAAAAAAAAATGAA
The DNA here is from genome assembly GCA_946056785.1 of uncultured Clostridia bacterium. Taxonomy (GTDB): domain Bacteria; phylum Bacillota; class Clostridia; order Christensenellales; family CAG-917; genus CAG-917. Next base: position 54 of record CAMGKS010000121.1, on the reverse strand, counting down.
TTTTTTTTTAACTTTTGCTTCATTATGAAATAAACACAAAAAATAGCAAAAATT
>CAMGKS010000120.1 GCA_946056785.1 uncultured Clostridia bacterium | reverse complement strand
TTGCTGAAATTATTTATTTATAAATTATTTTTTAAAATTTTGCCAAAATTTCGTTGTTTTTAAAAGTTTGTCAAAAACTTAACAACCGCTTTCGGTTGATTTAAGCCGCTCATGATTTAAATCTAAAATATTTTATCTTAATAATTGTTTTCCAACCGCAATTTTTATGTTATATTAATCACGTAACGGTTTTGATATTGCCGTTGCGTTTAATTTTTAATTTAATAGATTTAAACGAGAATTTATGCGACAAAATTAAGATACGACAAAATTAAGGAAAAGCTATGGAAAAAGTTATTATTATCAGATTCGGCGAAATATTTTTAAAAGGGAAAAACAGAGACTATTTTGAATCGTTGTTGATAAAAAACATAAAACATTCTTTAAAAGATTTCTCTTACGAATTTCGCCGCTCGCAAGGAAGATATTTCATTGAAAATTACGCCGAAGTCAATGAACCTGAAATTTTAGACGCCGTTAAAAAGGTTTTCGGCGTATATTCGGTTAGCGTTGCTTATAAGGTTGAAACGTTGTATTCGCAAGGCTTTACGGACGTTAAAAGCAAAGCGGTTGTTCTTGCCGCCTCTGCCGAAGCCAAAGGTGCAAAGACGTTCAGAGTAAGCGTAAAAAGAGCGGATAAACGAATTCCTATGACGTCTATGCAGATTTCCGCTGAAATAGGCGGGGCAGTTTTAGAGGCTGTCAGGCTTAAAGTAGATTTGTATAATTTCGACGCAGAAATATGCGTGGATATAAGAGAAGACGGATACGCTTTTGTTTACAGCGGCGTTGAAATGGCCGTCGGAGGTTTGCCGGTCGGATGTTCGGATAAAGGAATGCTGCTTTTATCCGGCGGAATAGATTCTCCGATTGCGGCATACATGATGGCAAAAAGGGGTATGAAACTTTTTGCAATACATTTTTCAAGTCCGCCTTATACTTCAGACCTTGCAAAAGATAAAGTCGTCGCTTTGCGGAACATTGTTAGTAAATATTGCACGGATATTAAGCTTTTTGTTGTTCCTTTTACGGAAATACAACTTGCCATTCATGAAAAATGCCCGGCTGAGTTTATGATTACGATTATGAGACGTATAATGATGCGAATTGCCGAGCGTCTTGCCGTGCAAAACGAATGCGGAGCGTTGATAACGGGAGAAAGTCTCGGGCAGGTTGCTTCTCAAACGTTAAGCAGCATAAATTGCACGAATTCCGTCGTTAAAATTCCCGTTTTGAGACCTCTTATAGGTTTGGACAAAGAAGAGATTATGGATAAAGCAAAAAAAATCGGCACTTACGAAACGTCTATTTTGCCTTATGAAGATTGTTGCACTGTGTTTTTGCCTAAAAATCCTGCAACTCGTCCAAAACTTTCGGTCGTGGAAAATGCAGAATCGGCATTGGACTTAAACGAATTGATAGACAACGCTTTAAAAAATGTAGAAGTTTTGTAACCATAAAACGCATATTGTTAAATCGAAAACGGTGCAAACGGTTTTATTGAATTTTTAGCGATACGGCAATAAATTTTTGCTTAAAGCCATATTAATTACGCTTTTGAGGCAGTTCAAATTTATTAATATAAAAAACGGCTGTTTAACAGCTTAAATTGTCTGAAAATTGTATCCGTGCGGTGGGTTTAAGTCGTTTGCGTGTAATAACTATTTATTGACGATTTATAATAAATCGCTATTTAATAACGCAATATGCAATTATATGGGTAAAATTTTAAAAGAAAAATCACAAACAGAGTTAAGCTATAATACAGTTTAATTAAACGCTGTTTACAATTTTTTTACGTTGTGATACATTAAAACTATGGATATTTTTGATTTGGTTAACGAAAATGAAAAAATAGCACCGCTTGCCGAGCGTATGAGACCGTCTGATTTGGACGAGTTTTTAGGGCAAAGTCATATCATCGGGGAAAATCTTCTTCTGAGAAGGGCAATAAAAGCCGATATGCTTGGCAGTTGCATTTTTTACGGACCGCCCGGTTGCGGAAAAACGACTCTTGCAAATATTATTGCACAAAGCACTAATGCGAATTTTGTCAAGCTCAACGCAGTAACTGCCGGCGTTGCCGACGCAAAAAAAGTTATTGACGAAGCAAAAGAGTCGCTCAGAATGTACGGAAAAAAGACTTATCTTTTGCTTGACGAATGTCATAGGTGGAGCAAAGCTCAATCGGATAGCGTGTTGCAAGCCGTCGAACAAGGCACGATAATTTTTATAGGCTCTACGACTGAAAATCCGTATGCGACTATGACTCGGGCAATCGTATCAAGGTGCAGAGTATTTGAATTTAAGCGGCTCACTGCCGAAGATATATACAAAGGCTTGAAAAACGCTTTAGAAAGTCCGAAGGGTTTAAAAAATATGCAGGTTACGGCAACGGAAGAAGCGTTAAAGCACATAGCTCTTACCGCAAACGGCGATATGCGTAGAGCGTTAAACGCTTTGGAGCTTGCCGCATTGACGGCTAAACGAGATAAAGACGGAACAATAAGGATAAATATCGAAGAAGCCGAACAATCTGTAGGTTGCCGTTCTCTCGGAGTAGACGAGTCGGGATATTATGATATGATTTCCGCTTTTATTAAGTCTATGCGTGGCAGTGATTCTAACGCCGCTCTATATTGGGCGGAAAGAATGATCGCAGGCGGCGTCGACCCTATGCTTATTGCAAGAAGAACGGTTATTTGCGCAGCAGAAGACGTTGGACTTGCCGATCCTATGGCTTTGGTTTTGGCAACTTCCGCAATGACGGCATTTCAAAACGTAGGCTTGCCGGAAGGTAAAATACCGCTTGCCGAAGCGATAGTTTATATTGCCGAAGCTCCTAAATCGAACCGTTCGTATTTGGCTATGCATAAAGCGGACGACGCAGTTGCAAGGGTAAAAACAGAAAACGTTCCTTCCGCATTGAAGGACCCGAATTTTAAAGGCGATGAGAAAATTTCAGGTTATCTGTATCCGCACGATTTTAAAAACGGTTACGTTGAACAGCAGTATCTTCCCGATGAACTTAAAAACGAAGTTTTTTATACGCCAACCGACCGCGGATATGAAAAAACCATTCAATCGCTAAGAAAGGAAAGAAAAGGTTAGTCGGTTTAAAGTTTTAACGATAGTTAAATTTGCTTAAAGAAGCGTACCGCAAAACTTTTATTACGCTTAAAATCGGGCGCGAAGAAAGACGATACTTATTTAGTAAACGTTGTTAAAATGGCGTAACTTTATAAGCGTATCTTCGTTTATGGTTAACGGCTTAAACAGAAACAACATTTTTTGCTTTTGTTATCATTGGCTTATAAAGTGTTAGTATTGTTTTTTTGGCGTTAATTTATGAACGATTGTTTTTGATAAATTAATTAATTGACAAATTATCGATTACTAATTAATAAAAGTAATTTATCGAATATTAATTAATAAAACTTGTTAATGGCAAATTATCGAATACAAATAAATAAAAGTAATTGACCAAATATTAATTAATAAAACAAATTAATGACAAAATAATCTGTGCTTATTATCCGTCAAAATAAAATTTAATTAACAACGCAACGTAAAAGGTTTTCTTAATAAGGATATTTAAAATGCTTGAAATTAAAAATTTAGTAAAGATTTACAGAGGCGCTTCTGTTCCTGCCGTAAACGATATTACGTTTACAGTAGGCGAAGGGGAGATATTCGGTTTTATCGGACCAAACGGTGCGGGAAAATCAACGACAATAAAATGCATATGCGGCATTTCGGGTTTTAACGGCGGTTCTATTTTATTGGACGGAAAAGACGTAAGAAATATCGACGTGAAAAAGCAAATAGGGTACGTCAGCGACAATCACGTCCTTTTTGAAAATCTTACGGGTATAGAATTTATAAACTTTATGTGCGATATGTACGACGTCGATTCTTCTTTGAGAAAAGAACGACTTGAAAAATATTTATCCATATTTAAACTTGAAGATAAAATTAACAGTCCGATAAAAAGCTATTCGCACGGAATGAAGCAAAAAATTAATATCATCGGGGCGATTATTCACGAGCCAAAGTTATGGGTGCTTGACGAACCGTTAACGGGGCTTGACCCTTTAAGTTCTTGCAAATTCAATTTCTGTTTTTAAAAGCTGTGTCATGGAATTAATAA
>CAMGKS010000119.1 GCA_946056785.1 uncultured Clostridia bacterium | reverse complement strand
AAGTAATATTGCTTAAATCATTGTATAACTTTAATTTTGCATAGCTTCAATTTTATATTGCTTAAATTCGGCGTTGCTTTAAATTTTACACTATTAAAAATTTTTGTTTAAATTTTGTTTTGCTTTCAGTTTTAACGACTGACAAGCAATAAGCAATTTAACCTAAAACAAAATCTAATTCAAAACATAAGAGTTTATTTTAGATATGCGATTTTATTGACATTTCACGTTAAAACTACTTAAACTCAAAATACAAATTAGCCGTTTAAAACTATATTGCCAAAACATATTCTATAGACTAAAAAGCATTTAAAGCATTGTCACCACGCAAAATAACTAGGCAACGCTTTAAATGCCGATTATTTTACAAATACGTTTTTGGTCGCTACGGTAATCTGCCAAAGGCTCGATTGCTCTAACCCATTCAAACTTTCAAATAACAAATGCAACTCAAAATCCTCTTCGTCCGGCGAATATAGTTCAACCGCTTTTAAAAACGTAACTCCGCAATACGGATTGTTTGCGTCCCACTTCTCGATTTTTGCCGATTCCCACTCGATTATCTTGACTTCTGTAGCAACAAGCGCCGTTTTCCCGAAATCGATAATAAGGTTGCCATTTTTATTTACTACGTCAAAAACTATTTCTTCTTTAAAATCGTCCAAATATACCGTTTGCGGTAAGCAATCTTGCGCACATTCGGTATAGTAATTAGCTTTCTCCGCAATCAGTTCAAGACGCTTCGTTTCACTGTGAGCATATTTATCCAAAACGTGCTTATCACATTCGTTTACCAACCCCAGTGAAATTAAATCTATATCGCTAATCTGCGTCTTTACGTCAGAAGGCAATCTTAAAAGTATTTCTTTGTTTTTTTCAATTATACTGTCGAACAAGTTTGAAAAATATTCCTCATCAAAAGGAATCGTAAACAGGTAGTCATGCGATTTGAAATTATGCTTACTTTTAGATTTATCACGCTTTACATTATCTTTGAAATATCTATGGGAAAATTTTACGCTTTCGGCAAAAACGTAACTTTTTTTCTCGTTGGCAAAAAATTGTCTTTTTTGTTCCTTATAATGAAACTCAAAATCGCCGTTAGCAGTTACGTTGGCAGTAGATAACAACTCAACGCATCTGAAATCTTTTACCCAATCCTTAGTTAAATATCTCATTTTACACCTTGATTAAATATACTCTATGATACAATTATCATATTTGTTTAGTTAGTTTTGAACACCTTATTTTTAAATCAACAAATCTATACTATATCCGGTGAGGTTTACAGACGTCACCTTTACAAATGACGAGGTTATATGACAGTTTCATCATCTTTTCAAAAAAGAATTCGCAGTTTGGTTGACGAATCTGAATATTCGAGAACCGAATTGAGAGAAATTCTGAAAATCAGTTCTACATCTTTTACAAACGCTCTGATTTACGGCGTAATTCCCACGCCAAAAACTTTAATTAAAATTGCAGACCACTTCGAAGTTACAATTTCTTACTTGTTGGGAAAAGAAGAAACAAACAACTTTATTCGTTCATCAAGTAACAAAACTTTTTACGACCGCTTAACGGAACTATGCAATGAACAAGGCATATCGCACTATAAAGTCGCGCACGACTGTCTATTCGATAAAAGCCTTATATCAAGATGGTTCAGCAAAAGATATCTTCCGTCGTTAGAAATATTAGAAATCCTTTCCGACTATTTCAAGGTAACGGCAGATTATCTTTTAGGTCGTACCGATTTTAAAATTTAGTTTCAGATTAATTTCAACAATAAAACGCAGAATAGCACGGCAATTTTGCGTTTTATTTTATATCGTACCTACAAACTGCACTGTAAAAAATTTTAATTTTCAATTCGTTTGTCATGCATTTAATAAAAAATTTAAGCCTATAATTTCTAAAGGCTCAATATACGGTTCGCCACTTGAAATCTGTTATAAAACGCCCTGTTCTTTTACATTATTATAACAAAACAATTCTGTAGTGTAAACCGATTGAACACCTACTTTTTTAAATTGCGACGCAATTTCCTAAGTTAAACATAACATATAAAATTTGATTTAAAACAAAAACGTTAAAATTTAAAGTTAAATTTACTCAACAAAAATCGCACTAACAAAAAACGCACTGATAAAAACCAGTTAGAAAAACTTTTAAATTGCGACACAATTTCCGATTAAATTCAAATCGGAAATAGTGCCGCAATTTTAACAAAAATTCAATAAAACGCTTTAAAAGCAACCTAAGCGTTAACAATAACTCTCTTAAAGTTCAAACGGCGTTACCTGATATACGTAATAGTTCAACCAATTATAAAACAATAAATTTGCCGTTGACTTCCAGGACATATTTACTTCCTCGGTGTCGCCAATAAAATAATTTTTAGGTTTATCGATTTCCAATCCCTTTTGTTTATCTCTTAAATATTCTTTTTTAAGCGTATCACGGTCGTATTCCGCATGCCCCATAAAAAAGAACTTTTTGTTATCGTGAGTCTTTACAATAGATATACCCGACTCTTCGCCTTTGGCAAGTATTTTAAGCTCTTTACAAGCCGATATGGCGTCTTGGTCTGCTTCTGTATATCTGGAATTAGGAATATAAAAAACGTCGTCCATACCCTTTAAAAGCATATCGTTTTCAACTACTGCTTTTGTCGGAAAAATGCCGAACATTTTTTTCGGCAAAGGTTTTTTTCCTATTCCGAAATGATGATACAATGCGGCTTGTGCCCCCCAACATATATAAATAGTGCTGGTGACGTTTTTATCCGCAAAATCCATAATTTCAACAAGTTCGTTCCAATAAGCAACGTCCTCGAAAGCAAGAGTTTCAACAGGTGCTCCCGTAATTATCATACCATCGAACTTCACGTTTTTAACTTCAGCCAATGAACGGTAAAATCTGTTCATATGATCAGAACAAACGTGGGTAGGTTTATAAGTAATGGTCGAAATGAACGTAACGTTTACTTGCAAAGGAGAATTAGAAAGAAGCCTTACAAGTTGCGTTTCCGTTTCTTCCTTTGTAGGCATAAGATTTAATATTGCAATTTCTATCGGTCTGATATCTTGTGTGCCTGCTCTTTCTTTGTCCATAACGAAAATTTTTTCTTTGAGCAAACTTTCATAAGCAGGCAAATCTTTTGGTATAATAATCGGCATAATTCCTCGTAATTAAATTTTATCCAATGCTTGATTAATGTCGGCAAGAATATCTTCGATATCCTCGATTCCAACCGACAATCTTATCAAATTCGAAGTAATTCCGCAGGAGACTAAATCGCTGTCGGAAAGTTGTCTGTGAGTTGTGCTGGCAGGATGCAAAACGCATGAGCGAGCGTCGGCAATATGCGTTACGATTTTAAAGAGTTTAAGCTCTTCCATAAACCTACACGCCTTTTCTCTGCCTCCCTTAATTCCGACGGCTATCATTCCCGAAAAGCCGCCGTTGAAATACTTCATACCTAATTCATGATATTTATCGCTTTCAAGTCCCGGATATCTTACCCATTCGACTTTATCGTGATTTTGAAGCATTTTAGCTACGGCAAGAGCATTTGAGCTGTGACGTTCCATTCTTAAATGAAGAGTTTCGCAACCTAAATTAGTCAGATATGCGTTAAACGGCGTCATTATTGCCCCAACGTCTCTCATATATTGCATTCTCGCTTTAAGTATATATGCAGCTTTGCCGCCTTCTTCCACGTATACGACTCCGTGATAGCTTTCATCGGGCTCAACAAAATCTTTAAATCTCGGATTATTCGCCCAATCGAATTTTCCGCTATCAACGATTACTCCGCCGACGCAGCTCGCATGTCCGTCCATATATTTTGTCGTAGAATGTACGACAATATCTGCTCCGTGTTCAAAAGGTCTTACAAGAATAGGAGTAGCAAGCGTATTGTCTACTGCAAAAGGAAGTCCGTGTTTATGGCATATATTTGCATAGTATTCAAAATCTAATACGACAATAGACGGATTAGCTATAGTTTCGGCAAAGAAGAGTTTTGTCTTTTCGTCAATCAACTTTTCGATTTGTTCTTCAGTCATATCCGGCGTTACAAATCTGACTTCTATTCCGAACTTTTTAAGCGTAACGTTAAATAAATTGTACGTTCCGCCGTATATTGTAGACAAACTTAAAATATTGTCACCTGCCGTA
>CAMGKS010000118.1 GCA_946056785.1 uncultured Clostridia bacterium | reverse complement strand
GATGATGAGATAACCAAGACAGGGATTCCGCTCCCATAAAGATTTAGTTTTGCGCTTAAAATTTTAGTTGCCGCTTGAAATAAATTTATAAGGGAGGAAGTATGGATTTTGACGAACTTGAAAAAGTAGGAATCACCGGCGGTGAAGTTTTTTCTTGCTGTCAAAACAGAGAAAAACTTAAATCGGAATCCAATTCTAAACTTCATAAATTTTTAAAAGGCGTAATTTCTTTAAATGCTGAATGGAACGAAAAGCAAAAAGAAATTTTGCAAGAAGAGAAAGAGGCGGACGAAGAAGCACAAAGACGCTTTTTAAGAAGTCAATCGAGAAATGAAATCTTCGGATACGGTATGCGACAGATAGTCGGCGGTTTCGGCGGAAGTGCGGTTATTGTCGCTCCCGTTGAAAAGAAACGCAACGTTGTCGACGACGGTATGACCGATGAGGAAAGGGCGGTTCAGTTTAAAAGGGAATTCAACTCACTGCGTCAAAAAGCGTGGTATTGCGATTTGTCTGTAAGCGGAATAATCGACAGCAACCGTTTTAAAAACGACGTAGATAAACTTACTAAGGCGTATTATCCAAATATAAACATAGCGTCGGGCGGCGAAGGAATTGACGAGCTGTCAAGCGTACCTAAAGAAGGTTTCGGAATCGAAGAAAAATTGAATCGGCTGATAGAAAGTATATTATCCGACGATTTTAGCAAACCTAAAAAATCTAAGGAAGCCGAAGCAAAAAAAGCCCCTAAACCTTTAAAAGTTAAATATACAAAGCCTAGCGGAAAAACGTTTGTAGCTGAAGAGATTGACGAAGCAAAAATCTGGGGCAGCACGCTTGATTTTAAAGGACGCGCCTTACCTTCCGATTTTAAAAACGAAAAGGTAAATATGCAACCGTTTACCGAGCATAAAGAGTACGCCGTCGAAAAATTTGCCAAAGCAGAACCTTTTAGCGGTAACGAAAGCAAAGAAAAAGGCGTGGCAATGCCGGCGGGCTTGTCGCAAAATAGCGGTTCGGCAAAGCCTAAGAAACCGAAAAGACCGCAAAAGTTTAAATATACAAAGCCTAGCGGAAAACCGTTTGTCCCTGAAAATATCGATGAATCTGCAATTTGGGGAGGGTCGCTTTTCGGTTCCGCATTTAACGATATACCCGATACTTTTTCGGAATATAAGGTTGAGATTGTTTTGCCGCCGAAAGAAAATCAAAGGGACGATTATGCGTTAAACGATGATTGCAAAGATTTAGGTTTAGCCAAAGATTTGGCTGCAAAATCCGGCAATGCGGCTGAAATCGATATGGTGGATAGCGTTGAAGATAAAAAATTAAACGACGGTTTAGAAAACGGAGAAATCAAATCTGATAAAGAAGTAAAAAGAGGCAAACGAGCCGATAAAAAGGCTGAGACGTCTGCCCAGCCGAGTTCCAACGGCGATTTGTCGCAAAACAACGTGCAGGACAGCGGCACTGCGACTTTGGACGGCGGCAAAGATAAATCTTCTGACAAACAGTGCGGACGCAGGAAGAAAAAGAATAAACCGAAAAGAAAAACGGCGGAAATCATTCATCTCAGCCGTGAAGAGGCGGCGCGAAAATATACGCTTCCTAAAGGTAAGCATAAAGATTTTGCCGTTGACGAATCTGCCATTTGGGGCGGACAAACCATAAGAAGAGAATTTAATATAAATTCTGTTTTGAGCGGAACGTTTCAACCGGACAGCATATCGGAGAATAACAAAAATTCCGACGACGATAAAAATTTGCCGGATAACGGAAATAGCTAAATTATTTTGGTTTTTACGCTTATTCAAATTGTCAGAGTTTCTATAAACGTTTACTTAAATTTAATACTCTTTAAGTGTAGAAAACGGATATCGTCGGTTTGCGTATAGCGGTTTATGCTTTCAATTTGGATATTTATTGGCTAATAAACTAACGTAATAAACGTACAAGTGTAATAAATGAACAAACGTAATTTTGCTTGTTTAAAAAATTGTCGGTTTAATAAGAGGCATTATTCAAAAGTTTAGCTTATTGAGTAAGCCGTAAACGGAAAATTTAACAAACGTTTATATGCCGTCGCTATACGCCGTAAAATTTAATAATTTTTGCAAACAAAACTTTTGCAACAAAAAAATCAAACAAATGTAAATTTATTTCAAAAACAAAATAAAAGGCGATACTGTGTATTGCCTTTTATTTTGCTACAAGTCTATTTTACGATTTTGAATTGTGTTTTAGTTTTAGTGGTTTGCGATCGGGACGTTTTGCCGCTCGCATTGCATTTAAGATGGCAATAACTGCAACGCCGACGTCGCCGAAAACAGCGACCCACATATTCGTTATGCCAAGTGCCGACAATATTAAAATTATCAGCTTTATTCCCAAAGCGAAAATGATATTTTCAAAAACTATACGCATTGTCGATTTGGCTGTTATCTGAGCGGCGGATAAATCTCTTAAATCGTCGTGCATAAGAATAACGTCGGCGGCTTCTATTGCGGCATCGGAACCTATTCCGCCCATAGCAATGCCTACGTCGGAGCGTATCAGAGCAGGGGCGTCGTTTATGCCGTCGCCGACAAAGCAAAGCACGTCCGTTTTTCGTTTTTGCCGAATGAGGTTTTCGACTTCGCTAACTTTGTCCTGCGGCAAAAGCGAAGCTTTATAATCGCTAAGTCCGACTTGATTTGCTACGTCTTTAGCTATTGCGTCGTTATCGCCCGTCAGCATAACCGTTTTTGCTCCGTAAGAGTTCAACATAGTGATTGCTTCTTTGCTTCCCGGTTTAATTTCGTCATTTATCAGAATATAACCGACGAATTTATCGTTTTTAGCTACGTATACAATCGTTCCTGTTTTATCTGCCTTATTGAATTCGATTCCGAATTTTTCCATAAGTTTTTCATTGCCGCAGTAAATTGTGCAGTCGTTTTTAGCGATTATTCCGCAACCTGAAACGTCTTCGATTGTAAAATTCTCGGAGGGCATGCTTCCGTATTCCGATATGATAGATTTTGCGATAGGGTGATTGGAACCTTTTTCGGCTATAGCGGCAAGCCGTAATATTTCGTTTCGGTTTTCATTCGGGAAAACGTCGGTAACTTTAAAGTTGCCTTTTGTGATAGTACCTGTCTTATCAAAAACGAAAATATTTGCTTTACTGAGTTTTTCAAGATAGTTTCCGCCTTTTATCAGTATGCCGCACCGTGAGGCGCCGCCAATGCCTGCGAAAAACGACAAAGGAATCGATATGACGAGAGCACAAGGGCAGGAGACTACAAGGAAAGACAAAGCTCTGTAAATCCATATAGACGGCATGCCCGTCACGACGCTTGGAATTAAAGCCAGAAGAATTGCGCATATTACGACAATCGGAGTGTAATATTTTGAAAACTTCGTAATAAAGTTTTCGGCTTTAGCTTTTTGCGAGGACGCATTTTCTACTAAATCGAGAATTTTTGAAACCGTCGATTCGTAAAATGCCTTTTCAACTTTCACTTCAATCGTATTGCTTAAGTTGATCGTTCCGCTTATGACGCTGCTTTGAATGCCAACTTCGCAAGGCAGAGATTCGCCTGTGATTGCTTTTGTATCGATAGACGAGCTTCCGTTTATCACCGTGCCGTCGAGCGGTATTTTTTCGCCCGGTTTTACAACTATGACGTCGCCAACGTTTACGCTATCGGGACAAACCGACGTAATTGTTCCGTCGACTAAAAGGTTTGCGTAATCGGGACGAATATCCATGAGAGAAGCGATATTTTTTCTTGATTTTCCGACTGCATAAGATTGAAACCACTCTCCGACCTGATAAAAGAGCAATACGGCGAGGGCCTCGTCGAAGCCTTCGGCGTTTTTACCCGATACGCCGTTATAAATTGCCAGTCCGAAAGCTCCGAAAGTTGCAATTACCATCAAAAAATTCTCATCAAGAACTTGTCCGTGGAAGATGTTTTTTACGGCTTTTATTATTACGTCGTATCCTATGACAAGGTATACGGCAAGATATATTCCGAAAGCTAAAAGCCAACCGTATTTGTTTGTAATAACCGTTGACAGAGTATAGTCGTTTCCCGTAATCGTTTTTATCAATAATTTATCGAATAACAAAATTACAAGAAAAGCCGCAAGCGAAATAATTATTCTGATTAAATTTTTGTTCTTTTTCTTTGTCAGATAATTTGTTTTTAAATTTTATTGCGCTCATTTTTATAAGCGAGATTTTTTTTG
>CAMGKS010000117.1 GCA_946056785.1 uncultured Clostridia bacterium | reverse complement strand
AAAAATATTTTAACGCTTTTAGCATTGTGGTTATAACGTTTTATTTAGCAGTATAATTATTTTGCATAATATTATTATTATTTTAACGCTTTTCGTATTAAAAATTAAAATATTGACGAATTATTTTGGGCATTTATTTTTCAAAACGTTTTTAAACGGTTCGTTGATATGCAATTTAACGTTTTATTAACGTAAAATTAAATTAACATTTTAATTTTAATTTTTTCAAAATGCGGCAATAATTCTTATATAAAGCCTACGGTTTTAAATTATTATTTTTTCGGAGGATGTTATGACGGTTACTTATGGTCCCGTTGCGGACGATTTTATTGTAAAACTTGACGGCGAATTTGATGAAAGCGTTGCAAAAGACGTGAGAGAAACTCTTGATACGCTTATAGAAACGTTTGATTTCCGGCGACTTGTCATCGAAATGTCCGACGTCGACTTTTTAGACAGCACGGGAATAGGAGTTGTGTTGGGTCGCTTTAAAAAGCTGAGGAAAATGGGCAGGTCCTTGTGTGTGAAAAATGTAAATAACCAGGTTGATAAAGTATTTTCAACTTGTGGCTTATATGAAGTGGTATCTAAGTTATAAGGAGAGAAAATGAATTATTTTAAAATGCAAATTTTAGGAAAATCTGAAAATGAAAAGTTTTGCAGGAGCGCTATAGCAGCATTTTGCGTTGGGTTAGCTCCGAGCGTTGAAGAAATAAACGACGTAAAAACCGCGGTAAGCGAGGCGGTTACAAACGTAATTGTTCACGCTTACGATTCCGAAGGCATAATCGGTATTGACGCTTACATAGATGATAATAAACTTACGGTTGAAGTTTCAGATAGCGGAAAGGGAATAAGCGACGTGATAAAAGCGCAGGAGCCGTTTTATTCTACAAAAAGCGATGATGAAAGAAGCGGAATGGGTTTTACGGTTATGCAAACTTTTATGGACAGCGTTGAGGTTGAATCTGAAATAGGAAAAGGCACAAAAGTTAAGATGACGAAAGTTTTTGGAGGAAAATGTTAGACTATTCTTTAACCGTCGAACTTATAAAAAAAGCACAGGACGGTGACTTGAGTGCCAAAGATGAATTAGTGTCAAACAATTTACCACTTATAAAATCGGTGGTAAAGCGTTTTATGGGACGGCTTGAATATGACGATCTTATGCAACTCGGCTCAATGGGCTTTTTGAAAGCTGTTTCAAATTTTGACGAAACGTTCGGCGTGAAATTTTCTACCTATGCCGTTCCTATGATTATGGGGGAAATTAAACGGTTTTTGCGTGACGACGGCATGATGAAGGTTTCTCGTTCTATGAAGACGCTAAATTACAAAATCAATAAATATATTGAAGAATACAAGGTTAAAAACCAAAAGGAGCCTACAATTTCCGAAATCGCGGAAAATTTGGGCGAGGATAGTCACGACATAGTTTTTGCTATGGACGCGTCAAAAATGGTAACGTCGATATATGCCGAAAATGACGACGGGGAAATGAACGTTCTCGACAAATTGCCGGACGAAAACGGACTAAATATGTTTGACAAATTGCTGATAAAAGATTCGATTGCAAAACTTACGGCAAGGGAGCAGAAAATCATAATGCTAAGATATTTTAGAGATAAAACTCAAAGCGAAGTTGCGGAAATGCTCGGCATATCTCAAGTTCAGGTTTCACGACTTGAAAACAAAATATTGTCGAAATTGAAAGACAATTTAAACGGAGATGAAAAAAGTTCGATTGATAAATGAGTTTTAGTCTATTTATCAGCATATTTAACCGAAAGGTTAAAGCTGTTTGTTACATTAGACGTAAATAATGAAATTACAGCTAAAATTTAACAACGCAGCTAAAATCGAACGAGAAAGCTACAATTAAACGACACAGTTTAAATTGAACGACAAAAAATTTAGTTAAACAATGAAGAATTAAAAAGCGAAATCAGCTAAGCGATTTTATTTAAAAAATCATATTAACGTTTTTTTGCAATCTAAACAAAGCGTTTTAGATTGCATTTTTTGTTTGGTAAAATTTATTAATTTACGTATTAATTAAACTTTTTTGTGTTTATCGATATAAAAAACAAAAAAGGTTTGGGTTTAAAGTCAAATCGAAACGGTAAAAACGGAGACGTCGGTTAAAAAAATTCAAGTTAAAAATTAAATAAAAAAACTTTTGCAAAAATTACAAATTTGATTATGGCTGAATAATTTTTTTTCTTTTATCCCAAAATAAGAATATGGAATTAAACGTTATTTTAAAAGACGTAAAGACAAGAGAAGAAATTGTTGAGGGTATAAATTGGAAAAAGAGAGATATTTAAAGCTGATAAAAGATACGTCACCCAAAACTAAAATGGCAAGGACGCTTGTTTTTTCCTTTTTAGTCGGAGGAAGTATCTGCTGTGTAGGGCAGCTTGTATCAGATATAATAATGCTGATTTCTCCCGCTATGCCGGAAATCGAGATGAAAATGTGGACGACTATCGTTATGATATTTCTCGGCTCGTTTTTTACGGGGATCGGATTATACGACAAATTAGGGTATTATGCAGGTGGCGGTTCGATTATACCTATTACGGGTTTTGCGAACTCGATCGTTTCGCCGGCAATGGAATATAACCGTGAAGGTATAGTATTCGGCGTCTGTGCGAAAATGTTTACCATTGCCGGACCGATTATCGTTTTCGGTATTGTATCTTCCGTTATAGTCGGACTTATAGGGATGTTTTTTGTATGAAATGCGGAGAAAGAAGTTTTATTTTTGATAATTCAGTTTACGTCAGAAGCGGCTATACGATTGTAGGCGATAAAGAGGGCAAAGGTAATTACGGAAACTATTTTGACCTTGTTTTGAGCGACGATTTATGGGGGCAAAAGTCCTATGAACGCGCTGAATGCAAAATGCATAAGGAAGCAATATTAGGTGCTATGCAAAAGGCAGGTATAAACGAAAGCGATATAGGTTTGATGTTAGCAGGCGACCTTATGAATGAGATCGTAGGAAGCGGTTTTGCGGCAAGAGACTTTGCATGCGGATTTATGGGGTTGTATAATGCCTGTGCGACTTATGGCGAGGCGTTATTGCTTGGCGGCATGTTGATTTCGGCAGGGTACGAGAAATACGTCACATGCTCTTCAAGCAGCCATTTTTCAACTGCCGAAAGACAATATAGATATCCGTTGGAATTGGGAACGCAAAGAACGCCGACTTCGCAATGGACCGTAACTGGAGCAGGCTGTACGGTATTATCAGCCGAATTCGGCGAGGAAGGTTTTCCTTTGGTGACTGCCGGAACGATTGGAAGAGTAATCGATATGGGCGTTGAAGACGAAGGAAATATGGGTGGAGCAATGGCTCCTGCCGCCGCTGATACGATCATTACTCATCTTAGAGATACAAAAAGAGACGCTTCATATTATGATTTGATATTAACGGGCGATTTAGGTAAATACGGAAAAGAATTGTTGCAATATATTTTGGCGGACGAAGGTTATGACGGTATAAATAATTTGCAAGACTGCGGAGCGATATATTTTACCGAAGACCAAAAAACCGAACAAGGAGGTTCGGGGGCGGGCTGTGCCAATACTTTGTTTAACGGTTATTTTTTAAAAAAGATGCTGCAAGGAAAATATTCAAAAATATTATTAGTTCCGACGGGAGCATTGCTTAGTCGTGATACTCCTTTGCAAAAAGAAACTATACCGTCTATTGCTCATGCAATAGCATTTGAAAAAAAGTGACAGAACTTTATTAAGAGTTTTAAGATGCCAGAAAGTAAATAAATTTAAGTAAAAAGGGGAAAAGTATTATAAAAAACGGCTTTTTTCATAATAAAACTTATCAATTGAGGGGAAAATGGAGATATTTTTAACTTATTTAAAAGTTTTTTCGGTAGGCGGACTAATATGCCTTATCGGACAGATTTTTATAAATAAAACTGAAGTTACTTCCGCAAGAATTCTTGTTGGTTTTATGTTGTTGGGCGTTGTGCTTGAAGTTGTCGGGGCATTTTCATACATGGAAGATTTTGCGAAAGCAGGCGTTACCGTTCCGATTATGGGCTTTGGAAGTTCATTAGCGAAAGGCGCATTGAAAGGTGCGGCGGAAAACGGTTTAATCGGAGCCATCACCGGAGGTATGACGGCAGTAGCGGCAGGTCTTACAGCGGCAATCGTATTCGGCTTTATTTTTGCTTTGCTGTTTAAATCAAAAACTAAAAAGTTGTAATTT
>CAMGKS010000116.1 GCA_946056785.1 uncultured Clostridia bacterium | reverse complement strand
CTAAATCGTTTCTCGTAAAACCTGCGTTTGCCATGACGTTCAACGCCTTTATGACGGTTTTCATTCTTTTACGCTTTTCGCCAGCTTTAAAAACGTACGGCGTTACTTCGTAACCGTTTAAAATATCCGTCAGACTTTTTCCGTACGTTTTGTACACGTTGCTGTCGGAAAAAATCAAAACTTTATTCACCTGCGGTTTCAGCCCGTCGACAAAGCTTTTTAATCTGTCCACGGCGTTTTCTCCTATTATTACTTTATAAGGAGTTGAAGCATTAACCGTTATATCCATTTTCAAAACGCTCCTTTGTTTTTTGTTTCGCTTCGCTTTCTATCTCGCATTTTATCTCGTTGCCTCTGTTCAGTTTCTTGAACAATGCGTCCTTATCGTTTTCGTCAAGACATTTTTTAAATTCCGAAAGGTTGCGTATAAGGTCGTCAAGTTCGGCGGACAAGAAATCGCGGTTGTCGAGCAAAAGTTCCGTCCACATACCGGCGTTCAATCTTGCGACTCTTGTCATATCTTTAAAGCTACCGGCGGTAAAACCGAAAATTTCGTTTGCCGTTTTATTTTGAACGTATGCGCTTGAAACGATATGAGCAAGTTGAGAAGTATAAGAAATTATTCTGTCGTGCTGTTCGGCGCTTGTAATCACCATACCCTTAAAGCCTATTTCGAGCATAACGTTCTTGACTTTTGCAAGCGCTTCCAAAGGAGCGTCGACGCTTATAGCGAGAAGCGACGCCCCTTCGTATAAAAGTGCGGAAGAGTATTTGATCCCCGAAAATTCCTTGCCTGCCATAGGATGCAACGCCACGAATTGTAAAGACGGATAAAGTTTTTTGAGCTCTGCCATTTTCTTTACGACTATTCTTTTTATTCCGCACAAATCGCTGACTATGGCACCGTCTTTTAACAACGGAACGTATTCGTCAAGGCATTGAGCTACCCCGTCGGGATATACGGAAATTATAAGATAATCGATTTCCTTTACGTTGGCGTTTGTGAGTTCTTCGTCAATCGCCCCGATTAATAAAGCCTTTTGCAAAACGACGTCGTCTTTGTCTACGCCGAAAATTTTGTGTCCTTTACTTTTTAAGGCTTTTGCCATCGATCCGCCGATAAGCCCTAATCCGATAATTCCTATTTTCATATCAGTCCATTCGCTTGCCGACAAGGCCAAGCATTACTCCTATTTTTTGAGAAATCGCACTGAATTGAGAAGGCGTTATCGATTGAGCGCCGTCGCACAAAGCCTTAGGCGGATTGTTATGCACTTCAATGATAAGGCCGTCTGCTCCCGCGCCTACAGCCGCCAAAGAAAGAGGCGGAACAAGTCTGCTTATGCCTGAAGCATGAGACGGGTCGACGACAATAGGCAAATGCGTCTTTTCCTTCAAAACCGGGATAGCGCTCAAATCAAGCGTATTACGGGTTGTAGGTTCAAACGTTCTTATGCCTCGTTCGCACAAAATAACTTTTTCGTTGCCTTCCGACATAATGTATTCCGCAGACATAAGCCACTCTTCGATGGTATTGGCAAAACCTCTTTTAAGTAAAATCGGCTTATCCGTTTTTCCGAGTTCTTTCAAAAGCTCGAAATTCTGCATGTTTCTTGCTCCGACCTGAATTACGTCAACGTCACGGAACATATCGAGATGAGCGGCGCTCATAATTTCGGTTACGATCGGCATACCCGTTTCAGCTTTAGCTTTAAGCAAAAGTTCTATACCTTCGCCACGCATACCCTGGAAAGCGTACGGGCTTGTACGAGGTTTAAACGCACCGCCTCTGAGCAAAGTTGCGCCTGCCTCCTTTACGGCTTTTGCAATTTCAATAATCTGAGTTTCCGACTCTACCGAACAAGGGCCGGCAATCATCTGGAAATGATTTCCTCCGAATTTGTGGCCGCCGACGTCGATTATCGTATCGTCAGGATGGAATTTTCTGTTTGCCTTTTTATAAGGCTCCTGAATTCTCGTAACGCTGTCGACTATATCAAGCGAACGGATAAGGTCGATATCGACTTTTGACGTATCGCCGATTACGCCCAAAATCGTGCTTGTTTCGCCTTTGGAATAATGGATATCGAGCCCTAAATTTTTAATCCAGTTTGTTAAATTGTCTAACTTTTTTTTGTCTCCTTCGTTTTTAACTACGATAATCATTTTTTTCTCCTTCAACTAATAATCGTCTTTTGTTTAATTTTTATTTATAAAATTTATTTAATTTTAAATTTTATTCGTTGATAAATTTGCATTTTTGTCTTTAATTTGCGTTTACGGTACGTTTAAATTTAAATTGTCTGAGATCTCTGCGTTCGATGAACCTAGCCTTTATATTAAAAAAACCGTTACTTACGTAACGGTTTTAATCTCAGTTTTTTTTACCGCACGCAAAAATTATGACTTATTGAAGCCATAAAAGTAAAAGTAATAAAATGCGTTTGCGATAATGTTCTTTTTCATAGTTTCAGTGTAACACCATATTTTTTTGTTGTCAACAAATTTTTTTATTTTATTGCCGCTTCTTTTTTCCGCTTATTTTTGTATCTTTCAATCTTCAAATCAAATTGCCTTGTAAACTCTATCGGATAATTTATTATCGTATTGCGTTGCAAGTTCATTATAACTCTTTCGCTATTGCGTTAAGGTCGGTTACTTCATATATAAAAGCATTCCAAACAAAAAACTTATTGAAACAATATGTCTAAAGCAAAAGGCAAAACGCTTACACCGCCTTTGCATTGTTTTAGCCGCAAAAAATCATATGCCGTCAATCGGTATACGGCGATCAATACAAGCCGTATCCGTTTTTTTCCGCTTCTTTACGTCTCTTTTTTTCCGCCTTTTTATTGTGCTTGTCTATTTTCTTTTTTATTTTTCTCGCTTTTTTAACGGCTTTATATTCCTTGCTGTTCTTGATTTTTCTTAGCCACTCGATGAGGTCGGACCAACTTCTTTTTTTAATCCCGAACCAGGAAATCGAAAAACCGGCAGCGCTTACGGCAGCCGTACCGGCAACGGCACCCACGACAACGGCGGCAATCTCGCCCGCAGTCAAGCCTTCGCCTTCGTTTGCATTCGTAACGTTTAATTCGTTCAAACGCTCGGTAAGAACTGCAACGTTGCCGTTTTCCGCTTTTAAAACTTTCAACGAATAACCTTCGATAAAAATACTATTAACGTCGTTTTCCAAACAGGAACTTAAAATCACGGTTTCGTCTATAACTTTTTCTCCCGACCATTCAACGGTTATTTCCCCTGCAAGATTGTTCGTTTCAAACGGCGTCGAAGTTTTAAGCGTAAAAACGGAATCGCCGCTAATATATACCGCGCCGTTTAAAACTTCAACCGCCCCGTAGGATATATTCAAACCTTCCGCATAAAAAATTGCCTGCGTTTGTCCGTTTCCGTTTACGCTGAAAACGTTGCCGCCTGACTCAGATTTAATTTTTCCGCCGAAAATAACGTCTGAAAAATCTATAGCGACTGCGTCCGGGTTGTCGTAAACGCATTCGCCTGACGGCGTCAACGTCTGAACGTCAAACTCGCCGCAAAAAATTATATTTATAAACTGCGACGACGTCTGCTGCTTTGTTAGGGCATATGCTTCTCTTCTTATTAAAGAAAGGATAAAATTCAAATCGTCTGAAGATTCGTATTCTCTTTCGCTTAAATCCGTTTTACAAAAAACTTTGTAATAGGTTGCCGAATTTTCATTCGTATTGTTTGAAACCGGGGACGTAACGTCGTCAACGCTCTGATACACGTAATACGTAACTCTATCGTCGTTTTCGGCAACTTCAGCCGTTGCAACGTGAAATACGTTAAACAAAAAAAAGCAACTTATACACGTCAAAGCAAGGAAGATTGCCGCCGCAATAAAAATATTAAACTTTGCAAAACTTGTTCTGAACATTTTCATACTATAAACCGTGACAACTCATTTATTAGTTCGTTACATTCGTCGGAATAAACTTCCAAGACTACCGCGTCGCTTAAATCGAAACTCAAAATTCCGAGTACCGATTTTGCATTGACAACGTGCCTGCCGCAACGCAGGTCTATTTCAAACGGATATTTCTCGACAATCGAAACAAACTCTTTAACGCTATCCGCAAAATCCAATTTGATCAAAATAGATTTCATAATCACTCCGTACAAGATGATTTTATCAAACGAGAAAATAATTGTCAATAAATTGTTGTTTTAGGCGGCGTTTAGTTTTCAGCCGATAAATAAAATGGCTATGTCACAACAAACAGTTGATAAATAGCCATTTTTATAGGGGAGTA
>CAMGKS010000115.1 GCA_946056785.1 uncultured Clostridia bacterium | reverse complement strand
CAGGAGATCAGCCGCCGCAAATACCGCACGGGCGACCGGACGACCGTCGACGCCGTGGACGCCCTGAAGCTCTTCGAGCTCCGGAAAGCGCAGATGGCGGACGGATCTCCCGACCCAGAAGATATTGATGACGAGGCGCAGTTCCTGAAGGGCGCGCAGATCGGTGCGACCGTCACTCCTCCGCCGCCTATTCCCGATGCGCAGACCGAGGCCGCCATCCGGGCCGCCGGTTTTAGTTTAATAGCAGCTACGACGAATCAGAACGGCAAATCAAAAACGTTTATCATCATTTTTTTTTACGCAAAACACAACGTAACTAACAATATATTTCAATCGCATATTTTTTCCCTGGTAAAACGTTTATCGCTTCTATTCCCTCATAAAACACGCCGTTAATTTTCATTTTCTTTGTTTCCGATTTATGGTATAAAATTTCTATTTCGCTGCCGTTATGCGAAAACTTTAATTTTGCCCCGTCAAGACTGGTAGGAAGTTTTGGTTTTAAAATTAAACTGTTTCCGTTTATTCTGACCCCTAAAATTTTTATAACGGCAACGTAATACCACGCCGCACTTCCCGTATACCAACTCCAACCCATTCTTCCGTAATTATCCTTGTTTGTATAAACGTCACCGGCTAAAACGTAAGGTTCACCCATATAACTTTTATCGATTCTTTTGTCGGTAGACCGCTCTACAGGATTAATCGCTTTTAAAAGTCTATACGCCGTTTCGTAATCGCCGAACTCTAAAAATCCGAGTGCAAGCCAAACCACCCCATGAGTGTATTGACCGCCGTTTTCTCTGACCCCCGCCGGATAGTTCGATATATATCCGTACCCTTTTTTAGTAATAGGCGGAGTCAATAATTTTATTATTCGTTTATTTTCATCAAACAATAAAGACAACGCGCTATCTAACGCTTTTTTAACTTTTTGTTTGTCAAGGTTAATCATCGCCGCAAATGCCTGCGAAATAGCGTCAATTTCAATTATTCCGCCTTTTATGCCAAACCATTCGCCGTCTTTTGTTATAAGTCTTGCGAACCTATCTTCAAAAAACACGGCAGAGAGCGACGACTTCAATTTTTCGATTGCATCTAAAATTTGAATTTTGCTTTCATTGTCATAAAAATCTTTTACGGCTTCAAGAGTTAAAACCATAAATTCCGTCAGCCATACACTTTCGCCTTTTTCATCATCACCAACCTCGTCCAAAGCGTCATTCCAATCGCCGCCTTTAATTTTTATCAAACCGTTTTCTCCCAAATCAAAAACCGAATTTATTGCTTTCTTTATATGTTCTAATAACGATTCTTTATATGCTGTAGTCTGAGGAATCTCGTATCTTGACTTTTCGTCCAGAAGCGGAGAGGACAGGTATTCTATATTTTCCGTTAAAATAGAATAATCGCCGCTGTATTTCACGTATTCGGCAGTAACAAACGGCAAAAACAATCTGTCGTCCGTAATTTTAGTCCTCACTCCGTGTTTCGGTTCGTGCCACCAATGTTGTACGTCTCCCTGTTCGTATTGATGAGCGGCACAGTCAAGAATAAGTTTTCTTACAGAATTTTTATCCGTATACATTTGACACAAAGAATCTTGCAGTTGATCTCTGAATCCTATTGCGCCGCCCGTTTGATAATATCCGCACTTACCGTAAAACCTGCTACTTTCAACCTGTACGGGAATAAATTCAAAAAGTTTGTCTAAAGCCTCGTCAGGGCTATTCAGAATAAACGGCGGCGCATAATTTTCCGCATCAGATTTTGCCGCTTTTAAATCTTCCTGCGTAAGATTTTCTATACCGTTAAAATCTCCGCTTACAAAATAATACGTTTTGCCGTTTGAAATCTCAATTTCTAACATTGCCCCCAAATTAATTTCCTGACTTTGCGTCTCAAAAGGAAAATCAAATAACCTACATTCATACTTGGCTTTATTATCCCCGGCCTTTCCACCGACGACCCTGAAAGCACAATTTTGCCCATTTTTTACGTTAGAGAAATAAACGCAATCGCCGCTTGTTTTAGACGTAATAAACTGCGGATTTTCCTCCCCTAAAGCGACGTCGACAGCCATCAAAAGTTTCGGAGTTCCTTCTGCGTTTTTCACACAGACTTCCGTCACCTTAAAACTTCCGTCTTTACACAAATATTCGGCTACTTCACAATCTAATAAGTCGTGCTTAAAAATTCGCTTAGTAATTCTAGGCAGAACAATATAATTTGATTCAAATACGTTTGCCCATTTATTCTGCCATAAAACGTACAACCTCTCCGAAGAAGGAGCAGTTGAACCATCTTGAATAAATTCCGTTATTCTGTTTAATCTGCTGTTTTTTAAATAAGAAAACGCCGTTCCGTTGTTTGTAGAAACAAAACCGCCGTTTTTGGAACATACAACGTTTGAATAAGGCAAATGCGTCTTTACGCTTGCCGGCAACATATAACCGCCGCTTTTTAAAAATCCGCTCGGCCCACTTTTCAAAACAAATTTTTCGTCGAGATCTATAGACGATATCTTTTTTAAATTCGGTGATTTTAAAACGTATTGTTCGTTCGTAATCACGGTAAGGTTGTTTAAGCACATAAAACTTTTGTTTCTCCATTCACCGTGATTTTCACTGACAAAAATCGCTTTCGGCGAAGCCTTCTTCAACATGTTCTTTATCGGCGTATAATAATTGTCGTCTTCATAATACCCTACGACAAGTTCAACGGCTAGCCCTGCCGACTTCAACGATTCGACGACCATACCAAGCTCTTTCAGTTGAACCAAATCGCCCGTAAATTGATAATACAGATTTTTTGACGACAAATACTTACCGTCGGTTTCAGCCGTTATATCTCGAAGTTTATTTGCCGAGTATTCTTTAAAAAGCAGTTTTGGTAGAATAGTTTGCGTTAAAATCAATGCGTTTTCACTCATTTCATCACGTTTTATGCCAGTAAGCATAAAATCATAAAAAGATACGCTTCTTGCCATTGACGCATATTTCAACAGTTCGTTTCTGTTTTTCCCGAAACAAAGAATTAAATCAAAAACTATTTTTCCGTTGACAGGTTCACACTCAAAAGCACAACCCAGCATCGGATTAATTACGTCACCCACGCTACCGCAAAGGTTTATCAATTCCGAAATATCGACGTCGGAAAAATTATGACTTATATCTTTAAAAAAGTCGGTTTTTTTGGTTATAGGAGTAAAGTCCGCACCCTTAACCAAAAGTCCGGCGCAAAAGTCCGCATTGTTTCTCGACGCCAAAATCAAATCATTTCCGACCAATTCCGTCTTAACCATAAGATCGCTAAAAGCCGTATGAGCCGTTTCCGCCGCATAATCGTTTAACGCCATATCGGCATAAAATGCAAATTTTAATTTTTCCGAAGTATCAAATTCAAATCTTCTCAGTTCTCCATTGAAAAGCGGATTCGTTACCACGGTCATTCTCGCTTTATGAGTTTTATTTAAAAATTCGCTTTTATTACGTTTAAAAACAACTTCATAATCGTCAAACGATTTCAAAGGGCAAAACGTCGGTGAAAATTTTCGTCCGTTGTTGTCCTCGGCTATTACAAATGCTCCGTACGATAAGTCTCTGTGTTTTCTGCGCCTTGTAATATAAATTCCGTCGCAATAGGAATACCCCTCGCCCGCATCGTCGATAACAACGGAATATCTTCCAAAATGTCCGTTCATTTTAGGCTCGACATATTTTTTGTCCACAACTCTTACAATCGGTGCGTTGTCCGTCACTGAATATGCAAATTTTTCTCTCTTAAATCTCTCTCCTTTAACACTAATTTCAGGCTCTGTCAACAGCACGGAAGCCGCTTTTATACCGTAATCTTCGTTGTAAAGCCTTACAATTATATTGTCCTTAACAGCGTTAGCAATAGACGCCATGCACATTCCTTGATGGTGTGCCATATATGACAAAACCGTTTGTCCTTTTGAAAAATCTATAGCTTCGTAAAAGCCGTAACATGAAAACGCTTCTTTTTCCAATTTTTCAAGATTTTTTATCGCCGCTTTATGGTTGGAACATAAAGCTAAAAACGACGAGTACGGACTTATGACACATTCGTTCCTGCGTGAACGGAGAGACAAATTATTTAAACCGAAAGCAAAATATTGATATACGTTGTCGACCACCTCGGCATAGCCGCTTTCCGAAATCCCCCAAAAACCACTGCACTTAGATTTTCTTTGCAATTTAACTACTTTCTTTTTTGTATAATAAAATTCAGAACCGCAAACGGAATTCAAAAACAATTCGGGCATCAAATATTCAAATGCCGTACC
>CAMGKS010000114.1 GCA_946056785.1 uncultured Clostridia bacterium | reverse complement strand
TGCAATAACGGAATTAATTTTACGGTTTCTTCGCCGTCTGATATTTTTCGCCGACGTATGGCTTTGCAAAGGAGAACGCAAAATTTACAATGGAAATTTGCAACGTGTTTCAAATTAATAGAAAAGAACCGATTGTGATCGCACTCGGTTTTTTTGACTGCGTTCATATAGGGCACAGGAAATTAATTGATGAAACAAAACTATTAGCAAATGAATTGAAAGCAAAGAGTGCGGTGTTTACTTTTGATAACAGAGAAGAAAAATATAAAAAAGCCAATGAAATATACAATTTCGCGGAAAGGGAATATATACTCGAAAAATTGAACGTCGACAAAACCATATATGCAACGTTAAATAATGATTTTGCTTCTTTAAACGGTCAACAGTTTTTAGAGCTGCTTTTTAAAAATTTTAATATTGTCGGCATTGTGTGTGGCAGCGATTATAGATATGGAAAAGGAGCAAGTTGCGGGACTAGTGAACTTGCCGAATTTGCTGCCGGCTTCAATGCAAGAGTTATTATTGAAAACTTCGTCACGTATGAAGGGGAAAAAGTTTCTACAACAATGCTTTCAGATATACTTACGTACGGCGATTTATCAATAGCCAATAAACTTTTAGGTGAGCCATATTTTATTTTAAACAAAGTAGAAAGCAATTATAAACGCGGAAGAAAGTTCGGATGTCCGACAATAAACGTGCACGTTGACAAAAAATTAAAAATAAAAAACGGCGTTTATGCTACTATACTTGAATACGATGGAAAAAAATACGCTTCCGTAACAAACGTCGGAACAAAACCTACGTTTAACGATGATAATTTTACCGTAGAAACGCACGTTTTGAATTTTAATTCGGAAGTATATGGTGAAACCGTAAAAATATCATTTTTGAAATATCTGCGTGAAATTAAAAAGTTTTCAGATGAAAACGAGTTAAAAAGTCAAATTAAACGCGACGCGGAAATTGCGTTAAAAATTTTAACGGAGGAAATGCTTAATGATTAAATTTGGACCGTCGGGAAATTCTGTTAGTTTTGTAACAGAAGGGCATAAATCTACAATGGAAACGTTTGAGTGGCTCGCAAACAAAAATCTCGATTTATTTGAGTATTCTTTTGGTCAAGGAGTACGTTTAAGTCAAACAACCGCTGCTTTGTTTGGAGCTGAAGCGGCTAAATATAATATCGAAGTTAGCGTTCATGCTCCGTATTTCATAAATTTTGCAAACCCGGACCCGGAAAAAATCGATAATTCAATCAATTACATTTTGTCTTCGCTTTCTGTTTTAAAAGCGTTTGGCGGTAAGCGTTGCGTTTTTCATCCGGGGAGCGAGGGCGGAGCTTCACGAAGCGAAGCTTTTAATAGAACTTTAAAAGGCGTAGAGAAAATGGCAGAGGCTAAACACGAAATGGGATTCGACGACTTGATAGTTTGCCCTGAAACCATGGGAAAAATTGCTCAAATTGGAACGTTGGAAGAGATCATTGAACTTTGCAAAATTGACAGTACGATTTATCCTTGCATAGATTTTGGTCATATTAACGCTAGAGAATGCGGCTCGTTAAAAACAAAGGATGATTATAGACGTATAGTTGACGCCATGCTTGACGGTATTGGCGAAGAAAAGACCGCTAATATGCATATTCATTTTTCAAAAATAGAATATACCGCTCGAGGAGAAAAACGTCATTTAACGTTTGCCGATAATAAGTTTGGCCCGGAATTCGAACCGCTTGCAGAGGTGTTGTTTGATTATAAACTGTCTCCGCATATTTTATGCGAATCGGCAGGAACGCAAGCCGAAGATTCGGTCTATATGAAAAAAGCATATTCAAAATTGCTCGGTTTTTAATCGTAAAAACGGCATGCATTTACAATTTTTTATAAAATATTCTACAAAAGCACGTTTAAGAGAATACTTATGGCGTTTTGAAGCAAATAGCAGGCAATACGGCTTAAAATGACGTTTATTTTGAGTCTTGCTGTTAACAGACAGCTAAAACATCAAAATCAAACACAATTAAATTAAGAGTTTTATAAATTCAACAAAAAACAGCGCATTTTTTGATGCGTTATAAAATAATATCCCGTTTGAGTCAAAATCGTAGCTGTTTCAGATGAACTTTGTTTCAGATGGATTTTTTGGACGTTATTAATCTAAAATCTTTCGGCAAAAAGCCACGTGCTTTAATTTTGCAGAAAGACGCTTTTTGTAACGTAAAAACTGAATATTTAACAAAAATCAAAGATGCCGTGGCGGAATGGTAGACGCAAGGAGCTTTAAATTCCGGCTCGGCATTCCGATTAATTTAAAACATTTATTTTCCTTTTTTTTATTCTTCGGTCGCCTTGTCGTTCTCACTGTTTAAAGCAGCGGACGGGGAGACGTCCTGACGCTTATTATCGTCATCAGACTTATTATTGTCATCATTTTTTGAATAATTTGTATCGCTATTGTCTTGAATATCAGACTGAATATCAGACAAGGTATCTATCGTTTTTATTTCGTTAATATCGATTTCTGCGTTTTCTGTATTACGATTTTTTGATTTAACAATTACGCTGCTTTCTTTTCCTTTTATTAATCGTTTTATATTATCGCGATGCTTTAAAATTACTATTAAAGCGGTTAAAGCAGAAAGTGAAAACTCTATGGCAAAAAAGACGTTAAATTCTTTGAATATTGCCGTATAAACAATATATGCGACGAGGTAACTTAAACAACTCAACATTGAACCGAGCGAGGCTTTTTTACTTACAGCAACAATTATGGCAAACACAACAAGCGAAATAACGACTAATATCGGGTGTAACAGCATGAGACTGCCTGCATATGTCGCAACGCCTTTTCCGCCTTTAAACTTGAAAAATACAGGGAACATGTGTCCGAGAACGCACAATAGCGACGTGACGCATAATCCATAAGTTGTTAAGTCAGATTGATATTGACTTTTTGTGAGTAAATAAAAAAACAGAATCGTAAAACCGCCTGCGATAATAGCTTTGGAAAAATCAAGCAACAACGTAACTGCCGCCGTTTTTGTTCCGACGGTGCGAAGAACGTTGGTTGAGCCGGCATTTCTACTGCCTTTTTCTCTTATATCAAAATGGGCAACCGCCTTAACGATTATAATACTAAAATTAAGACTGCCTAATAAATAAGCGACTATGCCAGATAAAATAAAAGCTATAATTAACATATTTCGTTTTTCTCCGTTTTTAAAATTTGATTTAAATTACTACTTCGCTTTGCGACTAAATTTTATTTACTTTTTAATGCAATTCGTTCTTTCAGCTTTTAGCAAATCGTTTTTCATCATTTACAAGTTAAACGGTATGAGTTAAACTGTAAAATCGATAATAAACGTTATATAGAGTTTTATATTTGCACATATTTTTTGATTGTGTTAAGCAAATTTATTGCGTTCAAACAGAAAATGTTTAAATTGATTTCTAATTTTAACAATTTTTTTTTGACATCAAATAAAGTTTTTTATACCATGTTTAACGCTACAAACAAAACTAAAAGCAATCGTCAACAACGAGCTTAACACTAGTTTAAAAAGGCGACCGTTAGTTAATAAATAGGCAAGCGAAAACTTTAAACAGAAGCAGTGGAGCAACGGCCAACAGCAAAGCGTCGTGCTTAAAAAGATTATTTCTTTTTTAAATGCAGAACGAAATGTCTGGAAAACTCTTTAAAATTTCCATCGGATAAAATCTCGGTCGTTTCAATCTCTTTTATCGGAGCGATAAACTCAAAGTCGTTTGAAAACAAGTTCTTTATATCTTCAAGATTGACGTAAAAATGCGGCACGTCTTTTTCCGATTCTTTTCCGTCGATATAAATAGAATTTTCATCAATCCTTCGGGTCGGAGCTTCCGGGCTGGAAAACGTCCAACTGTTTTTTGAAATCATCGTAAAATAAAATTCTCCGCCGGGCTTTAACACTCTTTTTATTTCGCTTAAAACCGTCTGAAAGCCTTTTGTATCTGTATGATAAATAACGTTAAACGAGAAAACGACGTCAAACAAGTTGTCGGCAAAGGGAAGGTCCATCATGTTTGCTCTTACTACGTCAATGTTGAGATTGTTTTCTTGGGAAATCTTTTGCAATCTTTCAACCGCAAAATCTGAAATGTCAATTCCGCTGACGTCGAATCCGTTTTTTGCAAAGAAAATAGAATGACGGCCAAGACCGACGCCTAAATCTAAAATTTTTTTATATCCCAATTTTTTAAAGTGGTCAGAAAGGAAATATACGTCGTTATCAGGTATAAGCCAATAATTATCTTTATTTTTCTCCCAATCCCATCCTTTAGTAATCATCATGTCAACCTCCGCCTTATATTTAACGCACTAAAAGTAATTAGCCGT
>CAMGKS010000113.1 GCA_946056785.1 uncultured Clostridia bacterium | reverse complement strand
TTTAGACAGCTCCTCCAGCAACAAATTAGTCGCTATTTTTGATATTTATAATAATTATGTCAATTAATATTTTATTTACATTATTGCAAATTGTTGTATAATAATTTTATGGATTTATTTACTATGAACGCTCTTGCCAAAGAGCTGAACGACGCCTTATCGGGAGCGAAAACGGAAAAAATCGTACAACCCGAAAATGACGAAATCAGGTTTTATTTAAGAAACGGCAACCGAAATCACATTTTGGTGGTTTCAGCAAACGCAAAAGTTCCGAGAATTCATCTCACCGCTCAAAAAAAACAAAATCCTTTAAATGCTCCGACTTTTTGTATGCTTCTAAGAAAGTATCTTAGCGTCGGAGCCGTTGAAAAAGTTTCGATACTTAACAATGATCGTGCGATAAAAATAGATTTTCTTTGCAAATCTGAAATGAAAGATTACAAAAGATACTCTTTAATCGTAGAACTTATGAGTCGTTATTCAAACATAATTTTTACAGATGAAAACGGCGTTATTATGGAAGCCATGAAAAAAACCAGCTTAGACGCCCCGAACAATCATCCGATTTTAAAAGGCATAAAATACACTCCTCTGATTCAACCGAAAACAAGCGTATTCGATGAAATTTTTAAATCTGAAATTTTTGACACTGCCAAAAAACAAGGAGAGTTTTTTCAAAATATGCTTTCCGATTTCAGCGGATTCAGCAAACGGACTTTGAATCAACTCTTTAAAATCGCAAACGTAGACGTAAAAACGGAATCTGTAAAAGATACGGATATAAAAAACATTATCAACGCTGTCGACTTGATGAAAAACATCAACTCGTCACCTATGTTTTCTCCTTGCATACAAAACGGCGAACCGCTTTGTATGCCTTACTCCGACGCCCCGTTCGAAAAAGTCGGAACTTTAAGCGAGGCGTTTGACAAAAGCGTAAATATAAGCGACTTAAACGTAAGAATCGAATCAAAAACAAAGAGAATAAAACTTGCAACGGCAAGACTAATTGAAAAGCTCAAAAAGAATATTGAGTATGCAAACGAAAAACTTTCCGAATGCGAAAAAATGAACGACGAAAAGGTTTTGGGCGAACTCATAACAAACAATATATATTTAATAAAACAAGGAATGAAAGAAATTTCCGTCTTTGATTATTACAAAAACGAAACGAGAAAAATCGAACTTGACGACTCGCTGTCTCCGTCACAAAATGCAACCGTGCATTTTGAAAAATACAACAAACTCAAACGCACAAAAGAATTTACCGCAAACCGTCTTGCGGAAGAAAAATCATTGCTCGAATATGCCGTTTCTATTGCAGAAAGCATTGAGAACGTAAAAAACGAAGATTCGATTTCCGAAATTGAAAAAGAGCTTATGCAAATCGGAGCGTTGAGAGTCCAGAAGCAAACGGTTAAAAATGAAAAAGCTCAACCGCCGCTGGAATACAACGTAAACGGCTTTACCGTTTATAAGGGAAAAAACAATATTCAGAACGACGCTCTAACCTTTAAAGTCGCAAACGGGAACGATTTATGGTTCCATCAAAAAAACGCTCCTTCCGCACATACTTTGCTTATTACAAACGGCAAAACGCCTGACGAACTCACCATAAAAACAGTAGCGGAAATAGCCGTTTCAGATAAAACTGCGACAGTCGAGGTAGATTTTACAAAAAGACAAAACGTTAAAAGAAAGCAACCGTATCATTACGGACAAGTAATATATACGGATTATAAAACTATTTTAGCAACCCCCGACGCCCATGCGGAATTATCCGTAACCGCTAAACCGTTAAAAACAAAATAGAAATTTTAACTTAAAACGCTCTTAACCCATTAAAAGCATTTAATTAAAAGCATTTAAAATTAAAAGCATACAAACTCATATAAAAAACTGCGAAAGCTTTACGGCTAACGCAGTTTTTTCGTTATTAAATTTAAACAAAAATTATTTTAAAACAAAACACGTTAAAACAACATACATTAAAACAAAATTTATTTGTAAAGCAAAATTTATAAAACAAAATTTATTTGTTTTTAAAATGAAGATAGCTGCCGCAAAAAAACTTGCACACACTCTATCTTTACAATAAATAGACAAAAACTATTTACGACTGCGAATTGCAATCAAAGCAATTTGAGCGGCAATTTGTTCGGCTTCTTTTATGCTTTTTCCTTCGCCTTCCCCATATTTTTCGCCGCCAATTAGCACTTCATATTTAAAAACAGGACTATGATCCGGGCCGCTTCGACTTACTTCACGATACGATACCGATTTGTTATGCTTTGTTCCGTATTCGTTAAGTTCGCTTTTTGCGTCAATCGATTTATCCGCCAAATCAACGCTTTCGATGCGACGTTTTAAAAGCCTTACGATAAATTTTTCACATTCGGCAACGTCGCCGCTATCGATATATATTGCACCGACAATCGCCTCAAACAGATCCGCCTTAACGGAATCGAGATCGGACACGTTTTGTTTTTTTTCCCCCACGCCCACCAACATGTTATGAGCGATATTCAGTCGGTCTATAGCTTCGGCAAGCGGTTTTTCCGAAACAACGTTAGCCCTTATTCTTGTCAAAAATCCCTCGCTTTTGTCGGGAAACTTTTCAAAAAAAATCTTTGCAACTATAAAGTCTAAAATGCTGTCGCCTAAAAATTCCAGATTCTGATAGCTTTTGCATTTTTGATTAGTGTATGAATTATGCGTAAAAGCTCGCATCAAAAGCATCGGATTTTTAAATGTATAACCGATTTTTTCTTCAACTTCGGCAAGATTTACAGCCATTATTTATCCTCTCCGGAATCGATGTTTTTTACGTATTCGGTAATTTTTCCTACAACGTCGTACTGCGACAAACTTTTAGCTTGCAAAATGCTTGCCGTTATAGATTTTGCCTTGCTTGCACCATGACTTTTTACAACTACTTTATTTACGCCCAAAAAACAAGCTCCGCCGTTTTCGTTATAATCCATTTCCTTTTTAATCTTTTTTAAGGTCGGTAAAAGCAGACCGGCACCGATTTTTGCCTTTAAACCGCCTGCCTTTATTCCCTCTTTAAGGAGACTGAAAACGGCATTGGCGGTTCCTTCCGCCGATTTCAAAGCAATATTCCCATTAAAGCCGTCCGCAACTATAACGTCGTATTCGCCGGACAAAATATCACGCGCTTCACAGTTGCCCAAAAAATTCAGTCCGCTTTCTTTGAGTAGAGAAAATGCCTCATGACAAAGTTCGTTTCCCTTTTTATCTTCTGCTCCGTTAGAAAGCAAACCTATTCTCGGATTTTCGATTTTCAACATTGCTTTGCAAAACGCAGCTCCCATATATCCGAAATGAAGAAGGTTTATCGCTTTGCAATCAACGTTTGCGCCGCAGTCGCAAAGCACAACGCTTCCGTGTTTAACGGTAGGCAAAATAGGAGCCAAAGCCGGTCGGGAAATTCCCTTGATTCTTCCCGCTTTCATAAATGCCCCCGTCAATACAGCACCTGTCGAACCTGCCGAAACAAGTGCGGTTGCATCATCGTTTGCCATAAGATAATCGAACGCTTTTACAAGAGACGATTCTTTTTTCAATTTAATTGCCATTGTAGGCGACTCATCGTTTGTAATAACGTCTTTTGCGTCAACAACGGTAATACGAGAAAAATCGCCTTTTTGTGATTTTAATATTTCGTTGATTTGGTTTTCATCGCCGACAGCAACGATTTCGATATCTTTATCCACCTTAATGGCGTTTACTGCGCCTAAAACAATTTCCTTAGGCGCATAGTCTCCGCCAAAAACGTCCAATACTATTTTCATATAAACCTCATATAAAAAATTTGGTGAGCAACCGCTCACCAAAAAAAAGATTATTCAGCTTTTTGATTCGGTTCTTTTACCAAAGTGCCTTTATAATAACCGCACTTAGGACAAACCGTGTGGCTTTTGATAAGCTCATGACATTGTGGACATTCCACAAGACCTGTTGCCTTCAACTTCCAATTTGCAAATCTAGAATTAGTTTTCGACTTAGAAATTTTATTTTTTGGTACTGCCATCTTTACATCCCTCCTGTCCAGAGTCTTTCCAACTCCAAAATTTTACGATAAATCGCAAATAATGTCAAACGAATATCGTTACATTTTGAATCGTTTTAATAAATTTTTATTTTTTTAACGCTAAAGCCTGCGTCTCCCTTGCAATGGACAACTCTTCGTTTGTAGGAACGATTAAAACTTTGACCTTTGAACCCGGATTGGATATTTCACGAATGCCGCTGCCTTTTTCGACGTTTTTCTCTTTGCTGAAATCTACGCCGAGATATTCCATACCCTCCATAACAAGTCCACGCATAACAAAACTGTTTTCGCCTATTCCGCCGGTAAACACAATCGCATCTACT
>CAMGKS010000112.1 GCA_946056785.1 uncultured Clostridia bacterium | reverse complement strand
AGGCGTTTATGAAACGCTCAATCGACGTTGAATCTTAGTTATCGGCAAAAATCAAAAAGTGTAAATCTTTCAATGCGAACGTTTTCATTTTTTAAGCGATAAACGGTTTTAAACAAGGCGTATACGGAGTTAAAAAATGGACAAAAGAGTTTTAGCTTTAATAATCATATTTGCTATAATTGCGATAACGCTTATTCTTTGTGCTACCGTTTTTTTGTTGCGTAACGTTGAAGTCGGCTATTCGGCTGTCGGTGAAGATGCGGTCGTGTCGAAAGAAGAAATAATTGCAGCTTCGGGTTTGAAACCGAATAAAAACGTATTGTTTATAAATGAAAAACAGATTGTTTCAAACGTTCAGCAAAAATATCCTCAAGTTAAGGTTATAAACGTTGAAAGAGTGTTTCCAAATAAAGTAATTATTTACGTTACGGTGCGTGTTCCCGTTCTGGCGGTAAGCGTCGGAGACGAATTTGCATTGATAGACCGCGAAATGTTTGTCACAGACATTGTTTCGTCTGATGAACTGATTCAGAAACAAAATGCCTACGGCTATGAATTTATCCGCGTCAATTTTTCTTTACCTTCGGAAAAAGCCGTGCAGGGAAAGCAAATTGCAGCCGACGTTTCAAAAGAACTTTGCGTTGTTCAAAACGTGATTGCCGGGTACGAAAATCTCGACGACGATCTCGGTTTGTTGAATCAGAATTTGCGTTCTTTTGTCGAAAGCGTTAAAGTAGTTGAAAACGACGGCTCTGTATATAGCGATGGCGAGTATATTGCCTTGATTAAGACCTCTACGGGCGTGGAAATTCGTTTACCAAGCGTAAATCTCGGTAAACTCATAAATTTGTCATATGACTGGTACAATAATCTTATCGATTCATCTAATGCAGAAGACGTGTTCAAACGGAATTCCGGCTTCGTAATTTATAAAAATGAAAAATTCGTCTGGTACGAATAAATTTTCCTGAATTTTTTCCCAAATATTTCCAATTTTTACTATTTTAAAATGATAATTTTATTTAATAAAATGCATTGACACCGTTATAAAAATTAAGATATAATATGAACAAGTCGTTAAGGGAGAATTTTCGCTTTTTTTAGAGTTCGAAACGAAAGATAATGGGAAAATCGTTGTTTGAAAAGTTTAATTTCGGTTCCGGTGAAATTGTTGCTTTAGACGTTAGCTCAAAAAACTTAACGGCGATAATAGGACTTGTAAAAGCAAAAAAACTTATATCGATTAAGCAGTTAAAAACCGAAACGTACAGCGGATATGCGGAGGGAGAATGGCTTAACGTTGAAGAACTGAAAGAAAATGCAGTTTCCGTCCTCAAAAAAGCGATGCAGGGGTGCAAGATCAAGAAAAAAATACTTCACGTTTCCGTTCCGGCTGAATTTTTAGCCGTTGCCGTCAAAAACGTGGACGTTGAATATGAACATATTCACAAACTTACAGACGCCGATTTTGATTATTTTTATTATAAGGGCGATACCTACGGCGACGGTGATTTTGTTCCTGTAAACGCTTCCGGAATTTCTTTTTCCATAGACGGCGAATCTAATATCATGGATTCTCCTAAGGGCGAAAACGCTCAGAAGTTGTCAGGGAAAGTGTCTTATCAGTTTTGCGAAAAAAGCTATTTTAAAATCTTTAACGATATAGCTAACAGACTCGGCTTTAAAGAAGTTTTGTATTATGCAACTCCGTTCGTTGAAAACCTTACCATATTTGAAAAAGAGGAAAGATTTAACGAATTGCTTTTAATCGACGTAGGATACATTTCGTCATCGGTCTCAACTTTTAAAGGGGACGGCGTCCTTGCGTTAAGGTCGTTTTCGTTCGGTTTAGGTCACGTTGCCGCCGCAATTTACGAAGCGTTAGAAATTCCGTTTGACGATGCGGAAGAAGTTCTTAAAAAAGTTGATTTAAATTTAAATTATGACGGAGAAACCTTTGAAACCGCAGGCGGATATCAAGTATATTTGTCGGACGTAGCTCAAATTGCAATCGACTGTATACGTGTTTTGTCGGCAACGATAAAAGACGCAATTATCGAATGCGGCTATCAAGGTTCAGCCTCTCTTCCTTTTTACGTAACGGGTGAAGGTCTTGAACTCAGAGGGTTAATTAAATATCTTGAACGGGGGCTGATAAAAGAAATCGAATGCGTTTCTCCAAAGCTGCCCGGTTATACAAAACCGCAATTTTCTTCCGCCGTTTCGTTGATTAATATTGCTGCCGAAATCAATGAAAACAGAGCGGGTAGGTTGATATACAATTAGAAAACAGGGGAGGGTCAAAAATGTTTGACTTTAACAACAATAATAATTACAACAATACTTACGGCGTTTCCGAAAACGGATACAGCGCCGCTTCGGAAAACGAAGAAATGACGGAAAACGTTATTCCTAAAAAATTAGGACAAGCCAACATCGTTGTTCTCGGTGTAGGCGGTGGCGGTAATAATGCCGTCAACAATATGATCAGAGCCGGTATAAAAAGTGCAAATTTCGTTGCGATGAATACAGACGTTCAGGCATTGAATACTTCGCTTGTGCCGCCTCGTTACAGAATTCAACTCGGTGAGAAACTTACCGGTGGTTTAGGTGCAGGCGCCGATCCTGAAATCGGACGTCAAGCCGCCGAAGAATCAAGAGACGTTATTCGTGAAACGTTAAAAGGCGTCGACCTTTTGTTTATTACCGCCGGTATGGGTGGCGGTACGGGAACCGGTGCGGCTCCTGTAATCGCAGAGATAGCAAAAGCTCTCGGAATACTCACAGTAGGCGTTGTGACTAAACCTTTCAATTTTGAAGGCGTTCCAAGAATGAGAAACGCAGAAGAAGGAATTGCCAAAATTAAAAATTTTGTCGACACTTTGCTTGTTATTCCTAATGAAAAACTTTTGCAGGTTCTCGATAAAAGCGTCACGTTTAATCGTGCTTTTGAAGTTGCGGACGACGTACTTCGTCAAGGAGTTCAAGGCGTTGCAGACGTTATAGCAGACCCGTCGCTTATCAACCTTGACTTTGCCGACGTAAGAACGATTTTGAAGAATAAAGGGCTCGCCCATATGGGTATAGGCCGCGGCAAAGCGGAAAACCGTGTTTATGAAGCTGTCAGACAAGCCGTATTTTCACCGCTTCTCGAAACGTGCATCGAAGGAGCAACGGGAATTATTATTAACATTGTCGGCGGTCTTGACGATATGAAACTTACCGAAGTCGACGAAGCTTGCGACATAATAAGACAGGTTGTCGATAAAGACGCAAACATTATTGTCGGTACGGCACTCAGAGAGGGCAAAAAAGATATTGAAATTACCGTTATCGCAACGGGCGGAAGTCTCGGCGGCGTTCAGGAAGAAAAACCTGTCGTCCAAAGCAAACCTGTTTACGGAAACAATACTTATAAGCCTATGCCTAATCCGTACGGCTATACTATGCCTGAACCAATCAAGAAGTATGGAAACAATACACCGAGTTCAAACGGAAACGTTTCTTCATCGAGAATGGGCGTAAACAGTACGGGTGTTCCTTCTTTTCTTCAGAAGTTACATAACGGCGACAATAACAGATAATCAAAATTGATAATCAAAACTGAATATAATCTACGTTAAAACGGTATCTTGATATTTAATTTTCTTTTAAAATAGATTTATACAAAGTTTTTGTCGGCGGTGTAGCTTTAAAGAGATATACGGCATAATTTTCGTATCGTGCTTTAAGTATATCGTTAAGTGCATATTTTAAAATTTAAAGGCAGTCATAAATGGCTGCCTTTTTGCCGCTTATTTTCGTCGATATTTTTGTTATAACGGCTACTGTACTGCCTACAGAAACACGGTAAGCGTAATTATTTAATAAACAGTCGGTTTGTTCTTTTAGTTAAACGAAACAAAAGGTTTTAAGTGTTAAAATTTTAAATTTAAATAAGTTGCAATTTAATTTATTAATGCAGGCATATCTAAAATTTGATTTTAAGAAAAATTTGATTTTAAGCGATTATAAGTGCACGTTAATATATGTTCATATTTACATTTATTCATATTTAGCAAGCAAACTTAACGAAGATTTATATCTTTGTTTTAAAAACGCAAAAGCGAAAGCATATAATAAGCGTTTGATTATGTACGGTTGTTTATAAGTTGTTTATAATTTAATTTAGGCAAAACAGACAGAATTAAAGATTAGCGGAATTTTCGATTTTTTATTTAAATTTTCTTTGTAAAGCTGAAAATTAAACATACAAATTTGCTTTATTATCTCGGTTGTTTATAACATAGTTTAGGGGGAAAATATAAATTAAAATTAGCGGAATTTTCGATTAATTTTTTTAAGTTTTTTAAAAGTTGAAAAACAAACAAATTGCCTATTAAAAAATTATCGTAAACGATAAAGTAAATTTTACGTCGGTA
>CAMGKS010000111.1 GCA_946056785.1 uncultured Clostridia bacterium | reverse complement strand
AAATTATTCTTTTGGGAGATTGCCCTTCCGATTATCCGTTGCAAAAGAAATATCATACGCTTGAATATTTGCGTTCGATTCCGCATTTAAGAGTCAGGACCAATACGTTCAACGCTATGCTCAGACTTCGCAGTAAAATTTCTTTTGCCATTCACGAATTCTTTCAGAAAAACAATTTCACCTACGTTCATACGCCTATTATGACGGGTAGCGACTGTGAAGGAGCGGGAGAGATTTTCAGAGTAACGAGCTTAGGATACGATGAAATTATAAACACGAAAGACGCAGAAGAGTGTCTGAAAAAAGACTTTTTCGGTCGTCGTGCAGGTTTAACCGTTTCGGGACAGCTTGAAGGTGAAGTTGCGGCAATGGCAATGGGCAAAATTTATACGTTTGGTCCTACGTTCAGAGCTGAAAACAGCAATACGCCTCGTCACGCCGCAGAGTTTTGGCAGGTAGAGCCTGAGGTGGCTTTTGCAAAATTGCCTGACATTATTGAAATTGCGGAAAATATGATTAAGCATATAATAAAGTCTGCTCTTGAAAATTGCCCTGACGAAATAGATTTCTTCGAAAAGAATTTTGAAAAGGGTTTGAAAGCAAAACTTCAATCGGTTGTAGACAGCAAATTTGAAATTCTCGAATATTCCAAGGCGATTGAAATATTGAAAGAATCTAACGAACAATTCAAATTCCCTGTCGAATGGGGATGCGATCTTCAGACAGAGCATGAAAGATATATAACCGAAAAAGTTTTCGGAAAACCTGTCTTTGTCATCAATTATCCTAAGAAAATTAAATCTTTCTATATGAAGCAAAACGACGACGGACTTACCGTTGCGGCGACCGATTGCCTTGTCCCGGGCGTAGGAGAGATTATCGGTTGCAGTGAGAGAGAAGCAGACTTCGACAAACTTCTTCAAGCTATGAAAGAAAGAAATATGAATCTTGCCGATTATAAAGGATATATGGAACTCAGAAAGTTCGGAAGCGTGCCTCATAGCGGTTTCGGACTCGGGCTTGAAAGAATTTTGATGTACGTTTCAGGCATTTCAAATATACGTGACGTTCAACTTTATTCAAGAACGGCAGGCGATTTAATGGAGTAAATTATGTACAAATTAAAGACACCGCAAAATTACGTTTCCAGGCTGACCGTCAGAGAGACGGAAAAGGCTTTGAAATTCGTAAAAGACACATTTCAGAAAAAATTTATCGAAGCTCTCGGACTTGAAAGAATTTCCGCTCCGCTCTTTGTAAAGAGCAGAACAGGCATAAACGACGACTTGAACGGAGTCGAGAGAGCCGTCCGTTTCGATATTAAAGAGCAAGAGGGCGTAACGGCTGAAATAGTCCATTCGCTTGCAAAGTGGAAAAGAGTCGCGCTTGCTAAATACGGTTTCAAACCGGGCGAGGGTATTTATACCGATATGAACGCTATACGACGTGACGACCACTGCGACAATCAACATTCTATTTACGTTGACCAATGGGACTGGGAGATGGTTATAACCGCCGAACAGAGGAAAACAGAATTTTTGCAAAGCGTCGTACGCAAAATAGTCGGAGCGATTTGCGATACCCTCGACGAAACGAAAAAGGTATTTAAACAAATCGACCTCGAGCTTTGTCGTGATATAAAATTCATCACGACTCAGGAACTTGAGGATATGTATCCCGATAACACCCCGAAAGAGCGTGAGTCGCTTATTGCCAAAGAGTATAAAACGGTCTTTTTGATGTGCATAGGCGGAGAACTCAAATCCGGTGAAAAGCATGACGGCAGAGCTCCCGATTACGACGATTGGAAATTGAACGGTGATATTCTGTTCTGGGACGAGATTTTAGGCGAATCGATAGAATTGTCGTCGATGGGAATACGTGTCGACGGCGTGTCTTTAAGAACGCAGCTTGAAATTGCCGATTGCGAAGATAGACTGAATCTCGAATATCACAAAGGAATTTTGTCGGGCGAATATCCGCTTACCATCGGAGGTGGCATAGGACAATCGAGATTGTGCATGCTTCTTTTGCAAAAAGCCCATATCGGCGAAGTGCAAGTTTCGCTTTGGCCTGACGAAATGGTCGAAGTATGCCATAAAGTGGGAATCAGACTTTTATAGACATAAGTTTAGTCAACAAGTCGCATAAAACGCAAGTTTGTATATAGCGTCAAAATGAACGAGCGGCACTTTTGCGGCGAAACGGAAGCGTTAAAAACAATCATACCGATAAGAACGTCAGTGTAAAGCTTTCTTTTCACGATGAGCGATAGCAAGACGAAAAGAGCGGCGTCTACGCAAAAGGCGTTATCGGATAAAAGGGAAAAATATGTATTACAGAACTCATAATTGCAACGAATTAAGAATAGAAAACGAAGGCGAAACCGTCAGATTGTCCGGATGGCTTCATTCGGTAAGAGACCTTGGAGCCGTCGTGTTTTTCGTGCTCCGAGATTTTTACGGAATGACGCAGGTTGTCGTTTCGTCCGACGAAATGAAAGAGCAGATAAGAAATATACCTCGTGAATCAACCGTTATGGTTGACGGAAAAGTCATTCGTCGTTCAAGCCCGAATGCAGAACTTCCGACGGGCCTTATTGAAATCGAACCTACAAAAATCGAAGTTCTCGGTCTGTGCGAAGAACTTCTTCCGTTTGAAATATCGACGTCTTTGCAATCGAGAGAAGACACAAGGCTTAAATACCGTTTTCTCGATTTGCGAAATCCGATTAACAAAGAGAAAATAGCTTTCAGAAGCAAAGTGGTTGCAAGTTTAAGAAGACGTATGACGGAGAGGGGCTTTTTGGAAATTACAACGCCTATTCTTACGTCGTCGTCGCCTGAGGGCGCAAGAGATTTTATCGTTCCGTCAAGACTTCATCCGGGCAAATTTTATGCACTTCCGCAAGCGCCGCAACAATATAAACAGCTTCTTATGACAAGCGGATTTGATAAATATTTCCAGATTGCCCCTTGTTTCCGTGATGAAGACGCAAGAGCGGACCGCAGTCCGGGCGAATTTTATCAGCTCGATATGGAAATGGCATTTGCAACTCAAGACGACGTTTTCAAAGAGATGGAAGCCGTTATTCCGGAAGTGTTTAAAGAGTTTTCAAATTGGAAAGTTGACGAAGCTCCGTTTAAACGTATTAAATACGATGACGCAATGCGTGATTATTGTTCGGATAAGCCTGATCTTAGAAATCCGCTTATTATAAAAGATATGACAAAAGAGCTTGGCAAGGCGGCTCCGTTTATGGAAGGAAAAACCGTGAAAGTCATTGTCGTTCACGATTTCAAAGGAACGAGAAAACAGATTGACGGTTTTGTCGAAACGGCAAAACTTAACGGCGCTTCGAATATGTATTGGTTTAAGACGGATGAAAACGGCAACTTTGCAGGCGGTTTTGCAAAATTTGCGGAACCCGTTAAAGCGGAACTAACGGAAAAATTAGCATTGTCTAAAAACGATTTTGTCGCAATATTTGCCGAAGACAAAAAGGCTGTCGTTAAAGTTGCGGGATTTATGCGTAATGAAATCGGAACAACTCTCGACCTTTTGGAAAAGGATACTTTCCGTTTTTGCTGGATAGTAGACTTCCACATGTACGAAGAAAACGAAGAAACGGGAGAAATCGAATTTTCACACAATCCGTTCAGTATGCCTCAGGGCGGAATGGAAGCCTTGGAATCGCAAAACCCTCTCGATATTTTAGCATATCAATACGATATCGTTTGCAACGGCGTTGAACTTTCATCGGGGGCAGTCAGAAATCACGACCCAAAGATTATGGTCAAAGCGTTTGAAATTGCAGGTTACGGCGTGGACGTAATTGAAAAGAAATTTAACGCATTGTTTTCCGCATTCAAATTCGGAGCTCCTCCTCACGCAGGCGTTGCACCGGGCGTTGACCGTATGGTAATGCTTTTGCTCAACGAGCCGAGCATAAGAGAAATTATTGCATTCCCTATGAACAAAAACGCACAAGATTTGCTTATGAACGCACCGTGCGAAGTAACGGAACAACAACTTAAAGACGTCAGCATTAAACTTGACGTGTCCGAAAAAGAATAGTTTTACGGGCGTCTTGTTGTGGCGAAGTAGAGACAAAAAATTTTAAACAAACCGAAGTTAAACGGCAGCGTTTTCTTCGGTTTATTTTTATATACGTAATCAATTTTAAAGCAAAACCGATATAATTAAAACAAAACCGATATAGTATTTAAAATAAATTAAAATAAGTAGAAAAGAGATTTAATAAATAAATTTAAAATAAAACCGAAACGTAACTGAAACAAATTCGATTTAAAATAAAACAAATATAAAACGCGTCCAAAACAAATCCGATTTAAAATAAAACAAGTCTGAAACGTATCTGAACAAATATGATATACATCTAAAACAAATAAAAAATAAAACTAAAACAAATTTAATAAACAAATA
>CAMGKS010000110.1 GCA_946056785.1 uncultured Clostridia bacterium | reverse complement strand
CATAATTCTCGCGGCACACCCGTTTTCAACTCACCTGCTTTTCCGCCTCCGTATACCGTTATATAGTTTCTTGTGTGCCCGCACATATTTCCGTTTGCTCTGTTTTCAAAAAGCACTTCAAGCGGTTTGCCGATAAATCTTTTGTTATAGTTATTCTTTAATTCCTGTTTAAGCAAGCTCAGACGGCGTTGTCTGTCAAGCAAAATATCCCCCGAAAGCGGTTTTAATTTAAAAGCCACGGTCTTTTCTCTAGGAGAATACGTAAACACGTGAACGTCGGCAAATTCAATCTCTTTTGCAAACTCATAAGAATCGACGAAATCTTTTTCCGTCTCGGTAGGATAACCGACAATTATATCCGTCGTAATTGCGGCGTCGGGGAAATATTTTCTTATAAGATTTACGGCGTTTCGGTATTCCGCCGTCGTATAATGGCGGTTCATCGCTTTTAAAGTTGCGTCCGAACCACTTTGCAAAGACAGATGAAAATGCTCGCAAAATTT
Organism: uncultured Clostridia bacterium; assembly: GCA_946056785.1. Classification (GTDB taxonomy): domain Bacteria; phylum Bacillota; class Clostridia; order Christensenellales; family CAG-917; genus CAG-917. Next base: position 4,061 of record CAMGKS010000110.1, on the reverse strand, counting down.
TTTCAATCCTTTTAACGCAAGCAAAAATTCTTCGGTCACAACGTTGACTTCAAACGACCCTAATCTTATCCTTACGTCAAAATCTTTAACGGCTTTTATCAAATCTGTTAAGTTTATTCCTATGTCGAGTCCGTATGCGGACAAGTTTATCCCCGTCAATACAACCTCTTTCGTAGACTTTACGGCTTCAGTCATTTCTTCAAGCACATTTTCAAGACTTCTGCTTCGACTCCTGCCTCTGACGTACGGCACAAGACAATAATTGCAGAAATTATCGCAACCGTCCTGAACTTTGAGATAATGTCTGGTTCTGAGACTCAATGCCGTTCCCGCTTCCTCGAACACTGTTGCGGTGGACGTACAACCGCAATCAGAATCTTCAAGCTTTTCAAAATCAATAAGGGCAAGTTTGTTTGCGGTGCCCGACACGTAAACGACGTTATCTTTGCTCTTAAATTGTTCGGAGTCGTTTTGGGAAGCACAGCCGCAAACGTATATTTTGCAATCGGGATTCAAAGCCTTGGCTCTTGCAACAGCCTGTCTCGATTTTCTCTCCGCCTCATTCGTTACGGCACACGTATTGATTATGTATACGTCTGCTTTTTCAAGTTCTTCGGAAACGGAATAGCCTTTTTGTTCGAGTCCTTTTACTATCGAATCGCTATCGTATTGATTAACTTTGCAACCTAAGGTGAAAACGCAAACTTTCATAAATCCATTCCCCCCATTTTATACAAAATCAACGATGCCGCAACGATTGACGCCGTCTCTGCTCTCAATATCCTTTTGCCGAGTGAAAGAATTTTTGCGCCGTTCAATTTTGCCTTTTCAACCTCTTCCGAAGTAAAGCCGCCTTCACTGCCTATGACGATTGCAATTTTTCCTTTCGGTACTTCCAATGCGGAAACAGATTCCATGTTCTCGTCTTCATAAAAAAAGTAAACGGAATCGAAATTTTTAAATTCAGATACCATTTCATCAAAATCAACCGCTTCGTTAACAACGGATAAAAACGCCGAACCGCATTGTTTTGCTGCTTCAAAGGAAATTCTGTTTCCCCTTTCGGCGTTAAACTTCTTTTCCGACGTATTCCGTGAAACAAACGGCGTAACGCTTTTGATGCCCAATTCCACGCACTTTTGAATGACTAAATCAAGTTTCCCGCCCTTTAAAATCGACGGAAAGAGCGTAATGTCAAACAAAGGGTCACTGACTTTTATGCTTTCATCTATTTTAGCTATAGCATAATCGTTTTCAATCTCATTTATCGTGCAACGGTATTCAAAACCATCGTTAAAACATACGATAATTTTATATCCCGTTTTCATTCTCAACACTTTTTTTAAATGCAAAAATTCGTCACCCGTTATGGTCACGAATTCTCCGTTTCTGAAATTCGGTTCAACAAAAAAGCGTCTTATTTCCATGAAAATCTGAATGCCCTCCAATCGCCTTCTTCTCTTCTTTCGTCCAAAGTAAATCCAAGTGAAAGAAACTTATTCAAGACCTCGTTTTCACGACTGTCTATTATTCCGGAAACAATAAGTTTGCCGCCGTTCGACAAATGGTTTATTATACCTTCGGAAAGTCTCAACAAAATATCGGCGGTCAAATTTGCAAATATGACGTCGCCAATTTCGTACGTTTTCGTCAATAAATCGGCCTGCTCGATTCTGACGGCGGAATTATTCATTTCCGCATTCTTTTTTGCGGCTTCGATGCATTGCTTATCAAGGTCGCACATATACACGCTGTTGGCTCCTAAAATATCAGCCGATATACCAAGTATACCGCTTCCGCACCCCACGTCAAGCACTTTTTTACCGTTTAACGTCGGAGTAAGTTCAAGACACATTCTTGTCGTAGCATGTTCGCCCGTACCGAACGCCATTCCAGGTTCTAATTTTATAATTTTTTCTCCGTCGGAAACGCTATAATCAATCCATGAAGGCACAACCGTAATTTTCGACGTCTTTATCGGTTTATAATTTTTTCTCCATTCGGTTGACCAATCGAGATTTTCAAGTTTTCTTTTCTCAATATTAACCGAAACGCCGGGTAAAAGCAAGTTTAAAGTCTGATTAAAAGCGGAAATAAACTCATCGGGGTTTTCGACAACGGTTGTAAGTACGGCGCTGTTCTCCGGCTCGTTTAAAACTGTTTCGTCAACGTAATCCCACGTCGATGAATCTGACAACACTTCGTTTACGTCGGCTTTGTCGATAACGCTGACGCCTTCTGCACCTACGCTAAACAAAATGGCAGAAACCGTGTCTGCCAAATCGTGAGTAGTTTCGATTTTTATCTCAAAATTATCCATTAAAGTTTATCCTTATATTCCTTTTGCATAGGGAATTGTTTATTTTCAAAAGTTGATTGCAATTTTTTCAGTTCTTCTTTCTGCGTCTTTGTAAGACTCTTAGGAACTTCGACCGTAATCGTTACGACCAAATCGCCGTTTGTATTTTTCTTCAACTGCTTTATTCCCTGTCCACGCAACTTAAACACCGCACCTGATTGAGTGCCGGCAGGGATATCCAAAGTCGCAGGAGTCGTAAGCGTAGGTACTGAAATCGTACAGCCGAGCGCCGCGTCAATCATAGATATAGGAATATTAACGTGCAAGTCATAATCGCGTCTGACAAAGAGTTTATGAGTTTTTACGGTAATCTGAGCAATGAGCGAACCGTTTTCCCCGCCGTTCATTCCCTGATGTCCTTCGCCTGCATAATTAATTCTCTGTCCGTTATCGATACCGGCAGGAATATTTATCGTTATTTCTTTTGTAACTTCCTTTCTCGCTTTTCCGCCGCAGGTAGGACAAACTTCCGAAACGATTCTGCCCTTTCCGCCGCAATCGGGACAAGTCACTACTTGTTGAATAACACCAAAAGGCGTACGTTGCGTTTGATTTATCTGTCCCGTGCCGTGGCAACGGTCGCACGTTTTAAACGACGTACCGCCTTTTGCTCCCGTGCCTTTACAATCAGGACAATTTTCAATTCGCTTTATCGATATTTTTTTCTTACAACCGAAAGCCGCCTCTTCAAAAGTGAGACTTACGCCGATAAGAATATCCTGTCCTCTTCTAGGCGAATTAGGGTTTCTCGTTCTGCCGCTTCCCATGCCTCCGAAGCCTGAGAATATACTCGAAAATATATCGTCGAACCCACCGCCTGAAAATCCGCCAAAGCCCGACGAACCGCCAAAGCCGCCGAATCCCGACGCATTTTCATCGCCGTATCTATCATAAATTTCTTTTTTCTGCGGATCGGATAAAACTTCATAAGCGTGATTAACTTCTTTAAACTGAGCTTCTGCCTTTTTCTTTTCTTCATCGGACGCCGTAGAATACAAATCCGGATGGTACTTTTTTGCCATCTTTCTGTACGCTTGCTTAATTTCGTCAGCCGTTGCGTTTTTGTCGACGCCCAATATTTTGTAATAGTCCTTTTCGCTCATAAGCTACCTCTTGACTAAACCCACTTTAAAGTGGGTTTAGTATGATTGTTGATTAATTGTAAATTTGATTAGTTCTCGTCAACGGTACCGTCAAATCCGTCGCTTGACGAGCCGCTCGCCGCATTAGGGTCGAAGCCTGCTGCTTTTGCCGCTTCCGCAGCCGCTTCCGGATTGGACTGATAGAACTTTGTAACAATAGGGTCGGTAACTTTGCTAAGTTCTTCGACTGCCGTTTTAACTTCATCGGCAGTTTCGGCTTTTGCTACCGCTTCGCTGCAAGTCTTTGCTGCGTCCTCGATTGCTTTCTTATCGTCTTCCGAAATCTTTTCTGCGTTTTCACGAGCAAATTTTTCCATTGCGAATACAAGTTGTTCGGCACCGTTTTTGGCGTCGACGACTTCTTTACGCTTTTTATCTTCTTCGGCATACTTTTCAGCTTCTTTGATAGCCGCGTCGATGTCTTTTTCCGTAAGATTGCTTGAAGCAGTTATTGTTATAGATTGTTCTTTATTCGTACCCTTATCGACTGCTTTTACGGAAACTATGCCGTTTGCGTCGATATCGAACGTAACTTCGATTTGCGGAATACCTCTTGGAGC
>CAMGKS010000109.1 GCA_946056785.1 uncultured Clostridia bacterium | reverse complement strand
TTGGCGGCATTGAAGTATATGAGCGGCGATTTGAAAATCAAAATTTTACAAGACGGCGTTGACGGCGTAAAGCGCATATTGTATAAAGCCGCTATCGACGACGGATATAACGAATCGATTATAAAATTCGCCAACGTTTTCGAGCCTGATACGGACGGCGTTTCCGTGACGTTTGCTTATACTAAAGAAAGCCTTGAAATATTGACAAAGGCAGGGGAAGCTCCTTTGGCGACGTGGTGCGGCAGCCGCGGCGACGTTTTTGATTTTAATAATTATTCGAAGGGTTATATTGAACATTCAAATATAAATAACGAGGAAGATTTATATTGGTGTTATAAAAATTTTGATAAGAAAATTCTTTTATCGTCTTTAACGGAGCTTAAGACCGTTACTTCCGATGAAAAGATAACGATTGAATTTACAGACGTTTATAAAATCGTTTTTGCGGACGGAAACGACTTGTTGTATTCAATGCCGTCCGAAACCGTAAATCTTACCGTAGGTTCTTCGGTTGTAGAAGGAAGATACGTTACCGCATATTCTGCCGACAAATTTTTTAACTCCATTCCGAAAAGAGACGGTTTCAGCGTTAAGTATAAATCTGACGGACAATATATCGAAAGTTTAAGCGGCATTTTGAAAGGCAAAAACGAGTTTACTCTTGTTCCGGAATGGAAATTGAACAGTCCCGTTATAAGTTCGGTTTCGACCGATAAAGCGAGTTATTGTTACGGCGACGACGTGACGTTTACGACAAATGCGACGGCACCGACGGGCGGCATGATGCTTGAATACAGCTGGAAATATACGGGTACGCTTGTAAGCGGCGAGGCGACTTTTAAAAGACAAAACGTAAAACCGTCGCAATCGGGCGAGTACGTTCTTACCGTTACGGCTTCGGGCGGAAATACGTCCCTTACGTCGGAAGCAACGGAAAGAATTACTCTTAAAGTCGACAAAAAGAAAATGTCGTTTGATTGGACGATGCCTGTCAGCCTTGTATATTCCGGAACGGATAAAATAGTCGTGTGCAATTATCGTGAAAGCGACGTAATAAACGGAGATCTTATTGAATTTTCCACAGATATTGTGCCTTTAATCAATGCGGGAAATTATACGTTTACTGCTTCTTTGACGGGCGAATGTGCAAATTTGTATTACGCCGATTCCGAAACGAGCGTAAAGAGTTTTGCCATTGCTCCTTATAAAACGGCTGTCGTCTGGTCAGGCTCTGACTTTACCTACAACGGCGTTGTTCAAACGCCTTCGGCAAGTTTTAACGGTATAGGCAACGACGAACACACCGTTATGGCTATAAACGTTGCGTCGCCGTCTAGTATAAGCGTAGGACAGTACGCGGCTACGGCAACGACTGAAAACAGCAATTACATATTGATTGACAACGTTTGCAATTATTCGATTTCTCCAAAAACGCTGGATGTAGCGTCATGGATAAATACGGAGCTTACGTACAACGGATATAGTCAGGCACCCGGCGTTGAACTTAGCGGAATTATCGGCGAGGACAAGGTTTCTGCTTTAATAGATGGCGAAAAGACGAATGCGGGCGAATATACCGCAAAAGTTATCGGCGTAACTAACGAAAATTATTCTGTTGTCGGAGAACCGTCTGTTTCGTTTAATATCAGACCGCTTTCAAAAGAAGTCGTTTGGGAGAATACGAGTTTTGTTTACGATAATACGGATAAACTGCCTTCTGCATATTATGACGACGTATTTAACGACAGAATATATCTTAACGTAGTCGCAAACGGCGATAATAAAAACGTCGGAACGTTCAGTGCGACGGCCAACCAAATTACGACAGACGCAAACTATGAATTAAATAATTTGACTAAATACAATTTGACTATCGAAGCGGCAACGTTAACGGTTGCATGGGAAAACACCGTTCTGACTTATAACGGACAAAGTCAGGAGCCTACGCCGATACTTTCGGGCGTAATGAGCGGCGACAGCGTTGAAGCTATGGTTAGCGTGGCTGAGGGCGAACACGTAAACGTCGGCGATTATACGGCAAGTGCGACGGTTAGCGATTCAAATTATTTCCTTGACGTAAACAGTCAGACGTTTAATATCGTTGCAAAACCGGTTGACGTAATTTGGGGAAGTTTAAACGTTTTATACAACGGCGAGTCGCAAAAACCTTCCGCAAAGTATATTAACGTAAACGGCGAGGACGTATTTCTTGCGGTCTTAGCCGACGGTGATTGCGTCAACGCAAATACGTATCTGCTTAACGTGACGTCCGCTGACGGCAATTACAGCCTTAATACGGAATCTGCCGAGCTTACTATTTCTCCTGCGAAATTGGAATTGAGTTGGAGCGGCGGCAACAGCGGAGCATATAAATTTGTGTATTGCGGAAGTGTTCCGGGCGTTGCAGGCAGCGATACTCTTTCCGTAGCAATTTCAAGCGGTCTTTACGGCAGCGATATGGCAGATATTGCGATTGTTTTGGATACGAATTATAACGTCGGAAATTATACGGCAACGGCAAGCGTATCGAATAACGCAAATTACGTTGTATCCGATTTAAGTAAAACGTGCGATTATGAAATCGTTGCAAAAACCGTTGATATAATATGGAGTGCAACGACGTATCAATATGACGGACAAAATCATAGACCTGTTCCGCATTATCTCGATATAAGCAGTAAAAAAGTCGAGGTTGACGTTATCGGCGATTATAGAATTAACGCAGGTGAATACAGCGTGTCGGCAGCGACGATACCTGACAGCAATTATACTGCAACTTTGGGAACTGAAACTTGTGAGTTTACTATTACGCCTGCTCAAGGCACTGTGACCTGGACGATAAACAGCGTATACTATTATCAGGACGGTGACGAAATCAACGTGTCCTTAAAAGCCGTTTTTGAATGTGCAAATCCAGATACGGTTTTGTCTTCAGATAAAGCCGGCGACGGGGTAAGCATAGAAATACTTGAAGGAAAGGTGATAAATGCAGGCGAGTATACGGCAAAAGTTACCGTATCCAACGCAAACTTTACGATAACAAGCGGAGAAACGTTTGCTTTCACGGTAAATAAAAAGCCTGTCGGCGTTACGTTCTACGTAAACGAAGTTGAGAGAACGACCGATGAAATTTCCGCAAACGGCTTAACGCTCGAAGAAATACAAAATTTTACGGCAAAGTGTGAAATCGATTCGGTTTTGGCAAGTATTCAATTTACGGACGAAGCGGGCATTGTCGTCGACGCGGAAAGTCTCGCCTTGGGTACAACGTATAAGGTAACGGCAATAATCAGCGACGGCAATTACGTTTTAAATTCGGCAAATTCAAGCGTAACGTTTACGGTTACGGCGGCTTAGGCAGAGGAAGATGTTATGGAATGTAGAAAATGCAAAAAAGACGTAGAATTTTTAACCTTATACGACGGCTCGCTTGTTTGTCCGGAGTGCAAAAATAAAATTATCGACGACCATTTTGTCGTAACGAAAGAAAACGACGAATTGTTTAAGATGTCGGAAATTTTATATTTAAACGCGATAAAATCTGCGGATAGAAAAAATTTTAAAGATTTGATTTCAAAAGCAACCGACTTGTGTTTTAAAGCCGTGGGACTTGGGCATCCGAAAGCAGTTTTGAAAATAGGGTTTTATTATTCGCACGATTATATCGAACGAAGCAGAAGCAAGTCGGAAAGGGCGAGATATGCAAGTTTTTATTATAAAGTTTTGTTTATGTCGCAAAGTGAAAGTTGCGAAGTAAAAACCGACGTCGAAGGTTTTGCAAACGATACTTTTTTGAAACTTAAAGAAGAAGCGGCAAGAGAGTTCATAGAAATGCTGGAAAATTTGCCTGCCGAAAATTCTATATTATATGAAAAAGAAATTGAATACGTCTTTAATAAATATAACGTTTCCAAAAAAGACGCTTACGTAGAAAACGATTTCAGCGTAAGTCCGGTGAAGATTTTAAAATCTTGTTACGGTGATTTTCATACGCCGCTTTTCGGTATGTTCAGAATGACAAAAAAACAATTTTGCGATAATGCCGACGAAATTGCTTTAAAATTGGGAGACGGAAAAATTCAAGCGTTAATCGTTCATACAAACCTTGTAGGAAGACTTTGCTTTACTAACAAAGAATTGAATTATACAAACGTTTTGTCTTATGCAAATGATTGGCAATCGCAGCAAGACGAGAAAAATCCGGATAACGATTGTTTTATGTTTTTTGTCAATCGTGTCGGCAGACACAAATTTTCAGCTAAAAAACGCAAGGGAGTATATTCCGTTTTAAAACTTAATAACGGACAGGCGGACGAATTGCTTATGGGAATGATAAAACGTCTTTACGTTAAGTGCGTGAATAACCGTTGCGATTACGTGTTTACCGACGACGACGTATTGGCACAAACTGCGTTAAGCGATAAAGAAGCCGTGAAAAACGTTGTGGCGACTATTTAATGCGGTTTATATTAAATCGTTAGCAAAAGATTTTGACGTTTACTTAATTTTTTAGCAATCGTAATGCGTTTTTAATGCGTTGCATGCTACAATTTAACGAATAGCAACGGTTTTGAATTGCTTTTTATATAGGTGGGACGAACCGCAATGCGGCAAAGGTCAATGCGGCAT
>CAMGKS010000108.1 GCA_946056785.1 uncultured Clostridia bacterium | reverse complement strand
ATTAATATGATATAATATATATTATTATGCTTTCGGTTACACAGGAGAACGTTATGGAAGACTTTAAAGACGAAATTAATAAAGTTGACGAAACAGATTTTGAAAGAATGTCCGTTCCGGTGATGAAACAAGACGATTTGAACGCTCTTGACGAAGCGGAACGCACTTTGGAAGAAGAGGTCGATATCGACCCGTTTTATAATCAACTCAAATCTATAATTATTTCAAAGCCGAAAGCTAAACTTATAGCCGAAGAAGATATCCAGATTTTTCCCGATGAAACTTTGGAGGCTCTTTCCAATTCTCCTAAGGGAAGGCGTTCTAACGATAAATTGAAAAAAGAAAAAGAAGACCTCGAAAAGGCTCAGGCAAAACAGCAAAACGCTATTTTTAAAAAACTCCCTAAAGAAAAGGAAACTAAGAAAAAAGAAGAGAAAGTTAAGGATAAGAAAAAATTTAACGATAAAGCCGCCAAACAAGCTTTGGCTATGTCGGCTTACGATTCTCATTTCAGTTTAAAAGAAGACAAAAAGAAATTGAAAGAAGAAGCCAAAGCGGCAAAAGCCGCCGCAAAAGAGCAGGATAGACTTGCTAAAGAAAATGCCAAAACGGAAAAGAAGAATATTGCACGTTCGGCAGAAATAGACAGATTGAAAAATGCAAGAAAGGAAGAACGTGACGAACAAATCAGAGCGGACGTATTGAATATCGCTCCTGTTATGAAAAACGTAAAGACAGATGAAGGCAATTCGACTGAAAACGTCGCCACTAATGCCGAATTCAATCCTTTTGAAGTCGCTCCTATTTTCAGAAACGTCGATTCGGCGAGTTCGGAATCGGTTGAAGAAGAGACGACGCAAATTTCGCCTTCCGAAAACACTGCTTCTGAACATGGTAATGCGGCTGCCGTCAATGAAAATGTAAATCTTAAAGACGCCAATAAAGACGCAAACATACAAGAAGAACCTAAACTTGACCTTGGAGTGGGTACTTGCGTAGCTTTTGATACTCACGGAGAAAGCATAGAGGATATAGCATACAACAATATGTACGTTCCTGCTGAAATCGTATATGACGAGTTTGGCAATCCTGATATCGTACAGACGATGAACGTGCTTGTGTTTGACCGCGGCTCAGAAGGCGAAATCGCTCATGAAGTCGATACAACCGCAAAAATTGTCAGAAGAGGGCTGGACGAAAACGAAAACTTGTTTGTCACCGTAAACGACAATTCGTCGTCAAACGTCGAAACGGAAAACGTCGCGGGAATTTCGGCTGTCGCTGAAAACGACGATAATACGTCTGCCTCGGAAAGCAATGAAATGAACGATAATTCGGAAAAACCGTTGAACGCTTTAGAAGACGTGCAAAACGTGCAGACTGAAAACGACGGTTTAGATATGTCGGCATGGCTTAGCGGGGCGGAAGAAATCAAACCGGAAAACAATGAAACTTTGGACAGCGAAGAAACTTCGGAAAACAATGAAACTTCGGAAAACGAAGAAACTTCGGAAAACGAAGAAACTTCGGAAAACGAAGAAACTTCGGAAAACGAATTTGTTGAAAATGCCGAAAACGTTGCAATCGCTGACGACTTTGCCGGCGAAGATAAATCTGCTGAATCTGTTGCGGCTGTTCTCGTTGCTGACGAGATTGTAGCCGAAAGTAAAAATGAAACAGTTGAAACCGAAATCAGCGAAGGACAAAATCTGTCTGAATCCGATTCGACAAACGTCAATGAAGATATCGAACAATTCAATTTGACAAACCTTGACGAGGAAGCTAAAAACAGCATAATAAAGACAGAGTCTACTGAAATTTCGGCAGAGGTTCCTTTTGAAACAAGCGTTTCGGAAATGGTAAATTCGCAAGGCGAACCGTCAATTTTTAACGCCGATGCAAGTCGTGAAGAAAATAAAATTAAAAATTCCGAAGACGCAGCTTTAGCTTCTTTCCACAATGAAATTGCCGATTATGAAAGAGCAATCAACGAAGGAGCAAAGGCGGTAAAAGAAGCAAATGCAGAATCGGTTGCCTCCGTTACGGAAAGAAACGAAAGCGTCGAAAGCAACGGTTCTAACGATTCCACCGATAAAGCTTGCAAAAAAATCGAACAGATTATTTCGGGGGAGGACGACGACTCCAACTGGCGTAACGCTATGGACAAGGTCGATGAAAACGGCGTTGTCATTGCTCCGTCTATGGCAAAACTTGCAAAACTTCCGCAGATTATCGATTATTTCATTTCGCTGAAATTGAAACGAGACAGCTACGTGAAAATCGCAAACTTCCTGACCATGGCTTATAAGAAGTTTGAAAAATCTCCTGAAAATCTCAAATACGTTGAAATGTCGATAAAGAAAATTATTCCTTGTCTTATGACAAAATAAAAGCGTAATAACGTAGAGTGTTCAATGGCAATTTAAAGTCGGCTTGAAAAACTTTTATTTATATTTATGGATAATGAAAAATTTTACTCGGTAAAATTTCACTTAACGCATAATGCAACAAATATCCGTAAAAACGCGATAAAAAAAACACAATAAAACGCTCCGAAAAATTCGGGGCGTTTGTATTGAATAATAATTCCGAAGAGTGATTTTCTTAATCAATTTAACGTTAGCGTAATCATTTTGTTTATCGACGTAAATGAAGAATCTATGTGCAGTAATATTTATTTCATTTTTCGGTATCGTCATAATGGTATCGGTATCTTTCTGACAAAGTTAAAATGCAACGAAAATTTTAAATAATTTAAATAATACATATTGCCTGTTGGCAGTATTTAAAAGAGAAATAAATTTTAATAAAGGGAGGGGAAAATGTTGAAATGCTTTAATAATAAATGCAAAAATCAACTGATTGAAGATAAGTTTAACGATATTTATGTTTGTCCGGTTTGCGGTTTAATATATAAATGCAATGGCGAATCGATCGACAAAGCGGACGGTACTTTTAAACAAAAAGTAGAATTGACCATTCCTTATGGGCTGATAAAAATAGGTGACGATGCATTTTCCAATTGTGACGCTATAACAAGCGTAACGATTCCTGATAGCGTAACTACAATATGCCGTCAAGCGTTTGAAAATTGCAGTGCCTTAACAACCGTTATAATGGGGAAGAACGTATCATCTATAGGATATAAGGCTTTTTCAGGATGTGTTAGTTTGAAAAATTTTACAATTCCGGGCAATGTAAATTGCATAGAAAACAGTGCGTTTGAAAACTGCGTAAGTTTGGAAAGTTTAACGCTGCCTCAGAACCTAAAAATTATAAACGATGAAACGTTCAGTAATTGCAAAGGAATAAAGCGAGTGGAATTGAGCGATGCCATTACGAAAATCGGCTTTCACGCATTTAATGCCTGCAGCAGTTTACAAAATATAACAATTCCTGGTGGGGTAATTGAAATAGGTTATGAAGCGTTTGAAGGATGTAGTTCTTTAAAAAGTATAACAATACCCGGCAGCGTAAAAGAAATCGGCGAATATGCCTTTATAGGTTGTTATGGTTTAGAAAGCATAACTGTTGACAGCGATAACGGCAGATATCATAGCAGCGGAAATTGTCTTATTGAAACGGAGAAAAAGAAACTTATTTTTGGTTGTAAAAACAGCGTAATTCCGTCAGACGGAAGCGTGACGGACATAGTCAGGAATGCTTTTGAAAATTGCAAAGGTTTAACGGATATAACCGTGCCTGATAGTATTATCACTATCGGAGAAGAAGCGTTTAAGAATTGTGGCAATTTGAAAAAAGCAACAATCGGCGACGGGGTGAAGAATATAGTCTCTGAAGTTTTTGACGGGTGCGATAATTTGCAATATGAAGAATACGGAAACGCAAAATATTTAGGAAATCATCTTATAAAAGCAACGTCTACCGACATAACGGAAATAACAATAAAAAGCGGCACAAAGACAATAGCCGGAGGAGCGTTAAATGGTTGTAAGGCTTTAACAAGCGTAAACGTGCCTGAAAGTGTGGTAAATATAGGAGAATATGCGTTTTCAGGTTGCATAGGTTTAAGATACATAATGGTTCCCGATGATGCCCATATAGGATTTGACGCTTTTGACGGGTGCGATAATTTGCAATATGAAGAATACGGAAATGCAAAATATTTAGGGAATCACCTTATAAAAGCGGTGTCAACAGATATAACGGAAGTTACTATAAAAGACGGCACGAAAACAATAGCCGGCGGTGCGTTTGCGGATTGTTGCAAACTCAAGGCAGTGACTATGCCCGACAGCCTATCGGTCATTGGTGCTTATGCATTTACCGGTTGCGAAGAATTGTCTGAAATACGCATTCCGGACGGAGTTAAAACCATAAACAGCGGAGCTTTTAGTTATTGTGATAGTCTGGAAGAGTTGCTTATTCCGGAAAGCGTAAAATATATTGGTGATTCGGTTTTTTTTATGTGTGACGATGATTTGGCTATTTATGTAAAAGAAGAGAAACAGACGGCAGAGTGGAACAGCGATTGGAATATTGACGGCGGCACGGTTGTTTGGGGAGATTGATTATTAATAGGAGAAAAAGGATAGGGAATGAGAGAAAACGTAAGAAATCAAGATAGCAAAGAAGATTGTTATAACAGCGGAAATTGTCTGATTAATAAGAAAACAAAAACGCTTGTTGAAGGCTGTGACAACAGCGT
>CAMGKS010000107.1 GCA_946056785.1 uncultured Clostridia bacterium | reverse complement strand
TACAAGAGCTAAGTTTTAAACCGTATTAAAAAACGCAGGCAAGGAAAACGGCGTAATATATGCGGTATGAATATATAGACGTGAATATATGATATATGTAACGTGAATATATGCGACGTGAGTGCGTGCGATAAGCGGATATTCGATAGGCGGAAAGCGTGCGGAAAACTTGACGCAATCGTTTTGCAATGAATAATTGACAATTTTACTTTTTGTATGTATGATGAAAAAAGAGAGGAATTTTATGAAAAAAAGTTTAAGCTTTATTCTTATTGTTACAATTTTCGTAACGTGTCTTTTATGTTTGACGGCTTGTGGTGAAGATAAGCCGAGAGACCCTTTTGGTGCGTTTAAAACGGATAGTTTTAAAGATTATGCTTCGCTTGATTTGAATTACGACGATTTCCCGACGCTTAACGCAGATGCCAGATGGCAAGGTTTATATTTCGTTAAAGGTTATCAGGCTGCAACGGAAGCTCATAAGCTTGCATTTAACAATTCCGAAGGAATTGCAAGACAAGTTCCTATCGAGGTTCCTGCCGAAGGCGACGCATTTTTGGAAGGAGAAAATGCTTTTGATCCGTCAAAACCTATAATTATCATAATTCACGGTGTTCAGATGGGCGACGGCAGACAATCGAATGCGTATTATTGGATAGATAACGGTTTGGAAGATGATGAAAGCGACGTCGGCGGAGACCTTTCTACTTTCTTCTATGACGCAGAAAAAAATATTGAGAACAAGGCTTGGAACGTTTTTTATTTCCACTATGAACAGTTTGCCGACGCAGAGGGCACCGGTAAAGATACCGCAAAAATGGCAGCTGCGGTTTCTAAGATAGTAGCGTCTTGTTGGACCATGGGCGAAGACGGAAAGGGCGCAAAAATAATCGAAGCCGATTACGTTGACGACTCTAATCCGGGTGACGGAAAATGGAGCGAAGAGGCAGCGTTTAACGGTTCGATATGCGAATTTTTCGTTGCCGAATATACGAGAATGATGAATAGCGTTACGGCGAAATATTCCGATTATGCCGAAAATCACGATGAAATAAGATTTGTTGCCCACTCAATGGGCGGCGTTATGACGACTTCTTCCGTCACGTTGCTTACCGCTTTAGCCGACGCGGGAGAAATGGACGTCAGACTTTTGCCTGACCGTATTGCATTGCTTGACCCATACGTAGGCGATTACGGCAATACCAATCTTAAAGTTGCGTGGTCGGGAAAATCGATTGAAAATTTCCGTACGGCATATTTGAACGGCTTGAAATATTATAAAAGCGTTAAGGGCGGCGTTGTCGAATTTTACGTAAACAGCACGTACGGTTTCGTGCCTTATACGGCAGGCGACAGCGATAATCCTTTAAGATACGAAAAAGAACTTAAAGAGGTTTGTGCATATACTGTATTATATCCTTATTTCAGAAACGTCGACCCGGCAACCGCCGCAATAGGTACGGGGCACAATTCAATCAGAGAGTGGTATTTTTATAGCTATACGTGCAAACCGATAAACGTTTACGACAAAATCGACGTATCTTTGGTTAACAAGAAATACAGAATAAACGACGGGGCTGTGGCTTTAAATTACTGTGCGTCCGCTTCTTTGCCTACTGAAGAACTTAAAAAGATTGTTGGCAAACCGTCGTTGCAACTTGCAAAACAACCGTCAAGCAAATCGGAATGTTTGTCAATTGTCTGTGCTACGGAAACCAGGCAGTTGCACGTGTTTGTTCCGTGCAAATAACCGCTGTCAGGCAATGAACTCGTGCAATAAATTTTACGTTGGATAAAAAAACAGTTGCCAATTTTAAATAATTGTGTTTTACTAAATATGTGCAAAAATAGCAGGCTTAGTGCCTGTTGGAATATTTTTTATTGACTTTGGAGGCTAAAATGAACAAATTTGTACAAAAATTTGTAGACGAAAACGTTGAGCTTTGTCAGCCGGAAAAGGTTGTCTTAATCGACGGCAGCGAGGAACAACTCGAAGCGTTGAGAAAAGAAGCTGTAGAAACCGGCGAGATGATTAAGCTTAATCAAGAACTTCTTCCGGGTTGCTATTTACATCGCACCCTTCCTAACGACGTAGCTCGTGTAGAGGGAAGAACGTTTATTTGTACCGAAAAACAAGAAACGGCAGGACCGACCAACAACTGGCTTCAAAAAGACGAAGCATACGCAATGCTCAAAGAACTTTACAAAGGTTCTATGAAGGGCAGAACTATGTATATCATTCCGTATTCGATGGGCGCGGTCGGAAGTCCGTTCAGCAAGATAGGAATCGAACTTACCGATTCCATTTACGTCGTACTCAACATGGCTATTATGACGAGAATCGGACAAAAAGTTCTCGATCAACTCGGTGACAGTGCAGATTTTGTTCACGGTCTTCATTCTAAAGCAGATATCGACCCTGAAAAGAGATATATTTGTCAATTCCCTGAAGACAACACCATTATGTCAATCAATTCGGCATACGGCGGAAACGTTCTTCAAGGAAAGAAGTGTTTTGCACTCCGTATAGCTTCTTACCAAGGCTGGCAAGAGGGCTGGATGGCAGAGCATATGCTTATTTTAGGTCTTAAAAAGCCAAACGGCGAAAAGAGATATATCGCCGCCGCTTTCCCGTCTGCTTGCGGAAAGACAAACCTTGCTATGCTTATTCCTCCTAAGGAATATCTCGAAAAAGGTTATGAAATCGAAACCGTCGGCGACGATATCGCTTGGATAAGAGTAGGCAAAGACGGCAGACTTTATGCAATCAACCCTGAAAACGGCTTCTTCGGCGTTGCTCCGGGCACGAATGCTAAGTCTAACCCTAACGCTCTCGCTTCGACGAGAAAGAATACGATTTTCACAAACGTATGTCTTAATACGGAAAATAACACGGTATGGTGGGAAGGTCTTGATAAGAATCCGCCTAAGAACGCAATCGATTGGAAAGGAAATCCTTGGCACGAAGGTATGGTAGACGAAGAAGGAAAGCCGGTTAAAGCCGCTCATCCTAACTCAAGATTTACCGCTCCTGCGATAAATTGCCCGTGCATTTCCCCTGATTTCGAGAACCCTAACGGCGTTCCGCTTGACGCTATCATTTTCGGCGGCCGCAGAGCAAAAACTGCTCCGCTCGTTTATGAATCGAAGAGTTGGGAAAACGGCGTTTTCGTCGGTTCTATTATGGCGTCTGAAACAACGGCGGCTGCAAGCGGTGCGGTCGGCGTAGTTCGTCGTGACCCTATGGCTATGCTTCCTTTCTGCGGCTATAATATGGGCGACTATTTTGCTCATTGGCTTGATATGAAAGGAAAGGCTACAAAGCTTCCTAAGATTTTCAACGTAAACTGGTTCAGAACAGACGAGAACGGCAATTTCATTTGGCCGGGCTTTGGCGATAACATGAGAGTTCTTGATTGGATTATTAAGCGCTGCGAAGGCGCCGTCGATGCAACCGAAACAGCTATCGGATACGTTCCGAAAGCCGAGGATATTAACCTAAACGGTTTGGATATTGACATTGACACTTTAAAAGGATTGCTTAGTGTCGACAACGACATGTGGAAAAAGGACGTTGAAGGCATTGAGGAGTTCTATAAGAAATTCGGTGATAAACTCCCTGAAGCTTTAAGAGCTGAGCTTGACGCATTAAAAGCAAACCTCAACAAATAACGTAAAGGAGTGACGCCGACGTGTCACTCCTTTTTTGTTAACGTTTAAAACGAATCTTTAAGAGTAATGCAATAAAGTTGATTGTTTGGCAGCAACGTCAGGCACTAAGCGTGAAAACGTACTTATAATATTTCTTAATATAGCGTTAAATATTTTAAGCTAACTTAAAATCAAAGCTAACTTAAAACCAAAAGTTAAGCTAACTTAAAATCAAAAGACGAATTTACCGTTTAATCTGTTACATAATAGCCAATCAACTATTCGGTAAATCTTAAATCGCTATTTAGAAAGTCGTTTATTTCGCTGAGCGGGAATTTTGTCAATCATGAGACGGCATATCGTTTTAAATACTGTTTGAGTTCACTCAGACAGAAGAAACAAGAGAAAAATATGGAACTTTACGAAAAATTTATCAAAGAGGAATTGAACAGCGACGGAACGCTTAAAGGTTTGACCTTTAACGCTCCAAACAACTTCAACTTTGCCTACGACGTAGTAGACGAGTTTGCAAAGACAGAGCCGGACAGAAAGGCAATGGTATGGGTCGGAGACGACGAAACCGAACGAATTTTCGCGTTTAAAGAAATTAGCATTCTGTCAAACAAAATTGCAAATTTCTTTACTTCGCTCGGCATTAAGAAGGGCGACAGAGTTATGCTGATTCTCCGTCGTCATTACGAATTTTGGCTTGCAATCGTTGCGTTGCACAAAATCGGAGCTATTGCAATTCCTGCAACCGACCAACTTAAAAAGAAAGACGTCGTTTATCGAATCGAGAAGGCGGGCGTATCTGCTATCGTTTGCACGGCGGACGGCACGATTTCTCATGAAGTTGAACTTGCCGCCGAAGAAAAGAGTGTTAAAAATCTTATTATTGCCGGCAAAAAGGACGGTTGGATAAGTTTTAGCGACGCATACAACTGTTCCGAAACTTTTGAAAGAGTCGACAACGACGTTGACGACATAATGCTTATGTATTTTACGTCGGGCACAACGTCCTAT
>CAMGKS010000106.1 GCA_946056785.1 uncultured Clostridia bacterium | reverse complement strand
ATACAAAAATGATTGATTTTGCATAAATATTGCAATGTGCAATCTAAAAAAAATTGCGCAATTTATTTATAAAATTTTAAAAGTTATTTTATCTTAAACTTTAAAAGCAATTTTATCTTAAAACTTCAAAAGCTATTTTATCTTAAAACTTTAAAAGTTATTTAAACTTAAAACTTCAAAAGCTCTTTTATCTTAAAACTTTAAAAGTTATTATATCTTAAAATTTTGTAAGTATATTTTTAGTTAAAATTTAAAATTGCAATCTAAAAAAGTTTATTACGATATGAGCTTTAATCGAAATACAATTCTTCTTTGTCGATTCTGTCCTTAATTTTGTCTAATGCTTTTTTTTCTATTCTTGACACGTAACTTCTTGAAATGTTTTCTTTTATTGCAACTTCCCTTTGAGTCAGAATGGTGCCGTTTTCCAATCCGTATCTCATATTGATGATTTCGTATTCTCTTTTGTTTAATACGGTTTTTGTCAGTGCTTTTAATCGTTCCATAAGGATATTGCTTTCAACGTCGTTGATTACGGCGTCGGCGTCGGTTGAAAGTAAATCGATTAAGTTAAGTTCGTTGCCGTCACGATCAACGCCTACCGGCTCATAAAGCGAAACGTTGCATTTATGTTTTTTACTGCTTCTGAAAGTCATTAAAATTTCGTTTTCGATGCATCTCGAAGCATACGTGGCAAGACCGGTTCCTTTATCGATTTGATAACTGTTTATAGCTTTTATAAGTCCGATTGAACCAACGGAAATCAATTCGTCAGTGTCGTTAAAATTGCTGTACTTTTTAGCAATATGTGCAACGAGCCTTAGGTTATGGGATATCAGGACTTCTTTTGCATGTTTGTCGCCTTTTTTTGCAAGTATTAAGTATTCGCGTTCCTTTTCTTTTGATAAAGGTTTTGGAAATGAATTTTTGCTATCGACGTATGACGAAAAAACTAATATATCTTTCAACATTGAAAAGAAACATTCAATCATATTTTTCCCCCTGAGCATTACAGTATATGAGGGATTTCGACATAAATTGACCTATATAACCACAAATTGACAGATTAAATTTCCTTTTAAGCAAATATAAGAATCAAAAAATCTAAAAATAAAACTATGAGATTGAGCAAAGGGAATAGAATATTAATCGCTATGGTTTTTGCTTTTTTTGCTGTAGCTTTTGTTTTTGGAATCAACTTTAACGTAGCAAATGCCCGTGCGTTCGATAAAGTTATGTTGGGTGGAACGCCGATAGGAATATCGGTCTATACGGACGGCTTGGTTGTGCTTGAAACTACCGAAGTAATAACAAACCACGGAAAAACGTTTCCGACAGGCGGACAGCTGCGTAGAGGAGATATAATAAGCGAAATAGACGGAGTAAAAGTAAAATCTTTGTCCGAACTTATAAAGTCTGTCAGTGAAAAAGAATGTAAGATTAAGGCAATCAGAAACGGTGAAGAATTTATTGCAAATTGCAAACCAGCCAAAGACGCTTTAAGCGGCGAATATAAGTTGGGAATTTATATTAAAGAATGCGTCAGTGGAATCGGCACGGTTACTTTTGTAACGGAAAACGGTTATTACGGGGCTTTAGGGCACAGAATCAGCGACGTGGAAAGCGGTTTGTCGTTTGAATATCAAAGCGGAAATATTTATAACGCTACTGTAAGCGGAGCAATTAAAGGGCAAAAGGGCAAGGCAGGCGAATTGATAGGACGTTTCATAAGAAGCGACGAAATTGGAACTGTAAATAAAAATACGCCTTACGGCATTTACGGAAAAGTAAACGAATATAAAGGTAAATGGATAAACGTTGCAAAACAGAGCGAAATAAAAACGGGAAAAGCACAAATTTATACAACAGTTGACGGTGCAAGCGATTATTACGGTATTGAAATCGTAAAGACGTTTGCTCAAAACAGATTGCAAGAAAAAAGTATGATTATAAAAGTTACCGACAAACGACTTATTGAAAAAACAGGTGGAATTGTTCAGGGTATGAGCGGAAGCCCGATAATTCAGAATAATAAAATCGTCGGCGCTGTCACGCACGTCTTTACGGGAGACCCAACGAAAGGTTACGGAATTTATATTTCGTGGATGTTGGACAACGTTGAAAGTGTAAAAGCAGATTCAAATTTAGCAGCCGCTTAAATTTTAAATCGATGACATTGCCGACAAAAATCTTAAAGCGTATATAATTACAGCCGCCTTGTTTTATCCTGCCTATGCCTTAATATAATTTTAAAATCGTTTTATAACTTAAATTGTTTTATAAAATATACTGTTAAACTTTTTGTCGGCAGATTTGGTATAAATTATAAGGTTTACGATTATCATAATTAAATCGTAAAACAAATTTAAGTAGATTTTAGGAAAAACAAATTTAAGTAGATTTTAGTAAAACAAATTAAAGCAAATTTTAAGTCTAAGTCATAAAACGAAAGACAAAAAATGCGACTTAAATTTATGGATAAAACAAATTTTAGCTATTTAAATCATCGAAATTTTAACCGTTTAGATTTTAATGCAGAAAACAAAATCAGACATCAAACGATAAAGAATAACAAAAGTTCTTTTTTTATTTCAGTCGGTTAGATTTAAAATCTATTTGTGGAAAAGACTGTTAAAGAATATCTTTTATCCCTCGGCTTTTTGCCGAATAAATGCGGATATTATTATCTTTGCGAACTTATTATGGACGGACTGATGGGAATTGAGTTGTTGCCTTTAAAATTTTCGGCATATTTAAGACTTGCCAAGAAATATAATAAAAGCGTGGAGTCTATTGAAAAAGACATTCAAAATGCAATAAGCAGCGCTTGGTTGGTTGGCGACATAAACAAACTGTATGCCGAATTCGGTGAGACGATAGATATGAAAAAGGGAAAACCGAGCAATAAGCATTTTATATTGACGGCAATAGAGTCGTGCAGGGCGGTATGAGAGCAAAGATAAGTGCAAACAGAATTGAAGAGTTCGGTTTTGAAGCCAGAAGATTTCTTTCTCAAGGGAAAAAGAAAATTCTGTTTATCTGTGCAGTGTTTTTAATAGGTTTGATAATCGGCGTCGTTATCGGTTCAACGACGGGAATAAAGAGTTTTTGCGGCGAATTTACCTACGGCAGCGGCAAACTGTTTTTAAGAGTAATGCTTGTAATGCTTATAGCATATTTTTTTATTTTATTTTCTTCCGTAAATTTTATATTTATAATATTAGCAAACGTTTCTATATGCCTGATCGGTGGCTATTTGGGCAGAAGCATTTGCATTTTGGCTGTTTGCGGCGGATTTATCGGAGTTTTAAATATAATTTTTATTTATATCCCCGTTTTTATGGGAAATTTGATTTTTATGATGATAGGACTTGTTTATGCAATTTCAAATTTTCCTTTAATAGGTTGCAAGGTTTGGAAACTTATAAAACCGGTGTTTTGTTCAGTTGGACTTATGTTTTTGCTAAATTTATTGTTTAACGCCGTCGTGATTTTTATTTTGGGATTGATATTAGATATAATTGTGATATAATAAATTTATGAGAGCATTTATTATTGTTATTGACAGTTTCGGCATCGGAAAAGCAAAAGACGCCTATGTTTACGGAGACGAGGGTTCGGATACCTATAAAAGCATATCGGACGGAATTTCGATTCCGAATCTCATCAGTTTAGGTTTTAATAATATCGACGGCGTAGAGGCTTTGCCAAAGGCAGAAAAACCTCTTGCAAAATACGCACGCCTTATTGAAAAATCAAAAGGCAAAGACACCGTAACGGGACATTTTGAAATTGCGGGGATAGTATCTTTGAAACCGCAACCGACTTTTCCTGACGGCTTTCCTAAGCATATTATCGACAAACTTGAAAACGCTTTTGGTATGAAGATATTGGGAAACGAGGTCGCAAGCGGAACGGAAATTATCAACCGATTAGGCAGACAAGCTACCGATGAAGTCAGACCGATAGTTTATACGTCCGCAGACAGCGTATTGCAGATTGCGGCAAACGAGAGCGTAATAGGTCTTGATAAACTTTATTCAATGTGTTTGGACGCACGCAAAATTATGTGCGGAGATTATGCGGTAGGGCGAATAATTGCCCGACCGTTTTTGGAGGGCGAAAACGGATTTTACAGAACTTCCAACAGAAAAGATTATTCGCTTTTGCCGCCTAAGGAATCTATTTTGGATAAACTTTCGGCAAAAGGTTTCGATTGTATCGGAATAGGCAAAATTCACGATATTTTTTCGGGACAGGGCTTAACTAAAAACGTTGTAGCACACACAAACGAAGAGGTAAGCGAGGCACTTCTTGAAGTTATGAAACAAGACTTTAACGGCTTATGCTTTGTAAACCTTGTCGACACGGATATGGTATACGGTCATCGCAACGACGTCGACGGATACCGTAAGTGCGTTGAAAGATTTGACGTGTATCTTTCAAAAATGCTGAAACTCTTAAACGACGACGATATGTTTATTATAACCGCCGACCACGGCTGCGATCCTTCGACGCCGTCTACCGACCATTCGCGTGAAAACGTTCCGTATTTATGTTACGTAAAAAACAGCGAGGGGGAAAATTTAGGTACAATTGAAGGTTTCGATTTTATAGCAAAAACCGTATATAAATATTTGACCGGCAGTGATTTTGAAAATTAACGTTTCAATAAAAGCATAATTTTAAAATTC
>CAMGKS010000105.1 GCA_946056785.1 uncultured Clostridia bacterium | reverse complement strand
TCAAATGATTTGGTATTTCGTTTTGAATAGATTTACAAAATTTTAATAAATATTATATTTTAATTTTCCATATTATAGTTTTGCGATTTTATCCGATTTTATCAACTTTTATCAATAATTCCGTTTTTGTAATTTACTTAATTGAACAATTAATATATAATTATTACGTTATGCGTATTGTTTTATCAAAAGCTTAAATCAGTCGCATAAAAAGGGAGAAATTATGGAAAAGAAAATTTTATCGACAAAATCGATGTTTGCCTATGCTTTCGGCATATTCGGTTTACAGATTATGATTGGACTTATGAACAGTTACCAATCGCAATTTTACACAACTCTGTTTCATGCCGATCTTATGATTGTGGCTGCTATAATTTTAGTCGCCAAATTTATAAGTGCCATCGCCGATTTCGTAATAGGAAACGTTATCGACAGAAGCACTTTTAAATCAGGCAAAATGCGTCCGTTCATTCTTTTTTCGGCATTGCCTATTGCAATTTTAACAACCGTTATGTTCATTTACATACCGTTTAAAACGATGGCGGGCATGTACGTATATATCACCATAACGACGATTTTATGGAACATTGCCATGAGCTTTGCCGACATACCGTCGCAAGGCATGCTTGCTTTGCTCTCCCCACGTTCAAACGAACGTAATGCATGTGCCGGTATAGCCAACACCTTAAAATCAATAGGTCTTGCTGCTCCGGGTCTTGTAGTTCCCGTAATTTGCGCTATAACAAAATCAGACGTAATCGGAAAAACCGAATATCTTATAGCAACGTTGTTTTTCAGCATATTAGGCATTGCGTTATACGTTCTTATATACTTTTTCAACAAGGAAGCGGTCCCGTCGAAATCCAACAGAATGACGTTTAAAGAAATGGGAAAAGAGCTTAAAACAAACAAAATGCTTTTTATCGTATTCTTAACGTTTATATTAGGATTCGGCAGAAACATGGCTATGGGAATAGGAGTGCAGGCAGCGGCAGTCCTTGTCCGAGACGGTGTGGATATATGGATTGGTTCTTTCCACTATCAAGCGGCAGGCGAAAATCTCCCTTGGCTTATAGGAACGACTTCGGCAATTTCGTCTATGATTTCAATATTGTTAGTTCCTATGATAAACAAAAAATGGGGCGAAAAGAAAACGTTTATAGTTTTTGCAATTTACGGTTTTGCGATGACGACTATTTCGTTTATACTTTATCTCACCGGCGTTGACGCTTTCCGCTCTCTTTGGGCGATACTTGTCTATCAATTCCTTGTAGGTTTTTCATTCGGCCCTAACGGATATCTCCCTATGGTTATGGTTAGCGATATTGTAGACTACCGAGAGTGGCAAACGGGAGTCCGAACAGAAGGTACGCAATTTGCCGTACTCTCGCTGTCGAACAAAATATCCAACGCTTTGTCGGTTGCGGTAGGTATATTTATCGTCGGTGCGGCAGGCTATCAAGGCGGAATGTTCGGCTCGCAAATTTCCGATAAGATGCAAAATATAGTTTTTGCCGCATATCTCTTTATCCCGGGCTTATGTATGCTCCTCAGCATGATTCCTATGTTCTGGTATAAAATCGACGCAAAGACAAAGGAAACCATGCATAAAGAGCTTATCGAACGCAGAGGCGAATTAAGCGACGTATATGAAGAAGAATTGAAACAAAACGAATCTGAAGAACAGTCGCAAAACGAAGAAACCGCAACTCATGAAAATGAACCGAAAAACCGTACCCTTTCTCATAAAAAACGTAAAACGGAAAACACGGACGAAGCTGTGGCGGAAAAATCGGACAATGCGGCGGCAGACGTTGCGGATACAGACGAAATATCCGTTGTAGCAGATTGTGACAATGAGAAAATAAATACTCAGTCAACAGATAAAAAATAAGTTAAACTAAACGTTAAATAAACCGCTATTAAAAAGGAGTGCGTATGCACTCCTTTTTTAATTATACGTTTGCTTTTTGCTATTCGTTTGTTTTTACTATTCGTTTGTTTTTGCTATTCGTTTGTTTTTACTATTCGTTTGCTTTTTACTTACGTATTAATTAAACGTCTTATTTGTTTTCAAGACGTTCTTGCCATTTCGCAACCTTTTTCGCATTGAATTTTTCAGGAATTTTTAAAGCGGCTTTCTTTGCTTTTAACGCTTTTATCAAAAGCGGAATAAGCGGCTTTATAAGTTTAAAGTTTTTAAACGCTAATTTGATTTTTTTGCAAACAAACCCTTTAGGCAACTTAGCGTCCTGCGAAGTGGATAAAACGTTGAAATCTTCGCTTGTTATTAATCCGCTGGCAAAGACCTTATTTATATATTCGGCATTAAACTTCTCAAGAAGACCATTCTTCAAGCGGTCGATTAAAACGAAATCGCCTCCGATTTGCTTGTAATACTCATACTCGTACTCCCAAAGAGCGTCAAAACCGCATCCCGAATTTATAATGCATTCAGCCAGAATATTTCCCGCTTTCATTGCCGACTCGATGCCGCTGCCCATAAGAGGCATAGGCATAAAAGCACTGTCGCCGACCATCGCATAACCTTTTGACACAAACACCGGAAGAGAACATCTGGTACATATCGACACTTCTTTTGAACGTTTTTCTTCATGGTTTAAAAATTCAAATTTCGGTTTTAAATCATTCAAAGCATTATTCTTGCTCTCCCTTGTCAATCCGCCGAAACGGGCAATCAGTAAATCGCCTTCCCCTTCCGCGCCGAAATTACACCACGATATACCCTTCTCGCCGTTATGGAATAAAATAAGTTGACAAGGAACGTCGGGCGCTTCCGCTCCGTATTCATAAAACGCTCTGAATGCGCCCAAAAAATCATATTTTTTGCTTTTATAGCTTAAAAGATTCAGCCCTACAAGTTCTTCACGCAAAACCGAATTCCTGCCGGTCGCATCGATGACAAGGTCGCAATTTACTTCACCGTCGCCGACTTTAATTCCCACAACCTCGTTGCCTTCAACACATAATCCGCCGACATCTTTTCCGAAATAAACCTTTACGCCCTTTTCTTTTGCAAGCTCAATCAGATATTGAGCAAACTTTCTTCGGCTTACGGAAATCTCGTCTTTGGGTTTAGGCAGCACTATACTCGCTTTAAAATCAGGCGAAATAAATCTCCACTGCTTCTTAGGTTCATAATAACTTTCAGGCGGACAAGGCAAACTAACCTTATCAAAAACCTCAAGCATTATGTCGTCATACCAATCATAACTGAGTTCCGATAAACTTTCTTTTTCATAAAGCGAAACTTCGTTGCCTGCCTCTGCAAGTTTTATTGCCGCCACAAGACCGCCGTGGCCTGCTCCGGCTATTACTATTTTTGCCATAGTTTTTCCCCGATACTTTATTTTAAATTTTCTATAACGTTGGCTATGCCTTCCAACTCGTCGCCTTCAAAAAGCTCTATAAGTCCTTTGTCCGCTTGCATAGCAAAGTCTTTTTTTATCGGCATTTCCGAAACTGCCGATATACCGAATTTTTCCGCCGTATCTTTTGCCTTGCCTTCGCCGAAAGGATAAATTTTTTCTTTACATTTCGGACACTCAACGTATGAAAGGTTTTCAACAAGACCTAAAATAGGCACGTTCATAAGTTTAGCCATATTGACGGCTTTCTCAACAATCATAGACACCAATTCCTGCGGAGACGTAACGATGACGATTCCGTCAACCGGCAAAGATTGAAACACGGTAAGCGGTACGTCGCCTGTTCCCGGAGGCATATCGACGAAAAGGAAATCTAAATCTCCCCAAATGACGTCCGTCCAGAATTGCTTAACCATACCCGCAATGACGGGACCACGCCATACAACGGGGCTAGTCGGGTCGTCGAGCAACAAATTTACCGATACGGCTTTTATGCCCTTTTTAGTAGAGGCAGGATAAAGTCCGGTACTGTCACAATCGAGTTTTCCGCTAAGCCCGAACATTTTAGGTATCGACGGTCCCGTTATGTCGGCGTCCATAATTCCGACTTTATTTCCACGGCGGTTTAACGTTACGGCAAGCATGGACGTTACCATAGATTTACCTACTCCGCCTTTGCCGCTAACCACGCCTATCACTTTTTTAACACGACTGAGTTCATGCGGTTTTTCAACCATACTCTTAGATGAACAGTCTTTATTGCAACTTGAACAATCGTGACTACATTCGCTCATAAAATACTCCTTTATATTAAACTTGCTTTATAATGATAGTATAAACCATTTATGCGATTTGTCTAACAAAAAAACTCTTTTTTTACTCTTTCACCGTCAAATTCCACGCCTTCCGCTTCCAACAGCTGCCGTTGTCTGTCTTTTCCGCCGAAAGCGAAACTAACCGCAAGGCTGCCGTCTGCAAACACAACTCTGTAACACGGAATATTCTGAGGGTCGGGATTTTTGTGAAGAGCATATCCTACTTGCCTCGAACACCCGCTATGTCCGCTGACGGTCGCTATAAAACCGTAACTTGCAACCTTTCCGTACGGTATTGCTTTAACCGCATTGTAAACGTCCTCGTAAAAACCCATTATTTGCTCCTCTAAAAGATTAAGTTATATGACGACTAAACTTCAATGATTTTTTGTTAAGCAAAATGTTTTTAACAAACTTTATAGATAAATTGCATATTAAAATGCAAAACGGTTGTAATTCTGCAATTTAAATGCATATCGTTAAACGTAAAGGTATGATATATGCCTTT
>CAMGKS010000104.1 GCA_946056785.1 uncultured Clostridia bacterium | reverse complement strand
CTCGTGTTTAAAATTTTATAATAGTATTTTATTAAAACGATATTCGCAAAAGGAATTGAAAAAAGAATTAAATTTAGTATGCAACGTTTTTAACAGCATCTTTTAAATGATTATATTATGCTTTTTGAAGATGAATGTTTTTCAAAAAAAAAGTTAAAGGCATTGTATGCTGAGCAGCTTTATTTGCATTTGATAAAGTCTAAAATTTAAATTACAAATTTGCAATTTGAAATATTAGTGTAGTTTTAAGGTTGGTTTATGATTTTAAAAAGCTAATTTGTTTACAAAAATTATTGTAACGACGCCCTACGTTAAAAAGTGTAAAATGGTAATAACGAAACGGAATAAAAATTGCTATTTATATAAGAAATTTAAATAAAAATTAAGCCGATATAAAAACGACTATTTCAATATAACTTGATAAATTTATGGCAATAAAACCTGCCGGTAATAATGCTTGTCGCAATAAAGCGTGTCGTCAATAAAATTTATAGGCAAAAAAACTTGTCGCAATAATGCTTACCGGCAATAATGCGTTTCGTCAATAAAATTTATAGGCAACAAAATTTGTTGCTAAGCGGCTAATTAATTTTTGTAACAGAGTAGCCGGCATTGAGATAACGTTTGTAATTTAGGCGGCACTTTTGTTGCAGATGCTTGTTGCGTGGTTTCGTCCAAAACATTTTAGCGTTGGCATATTGGTTTAGCATAGTTAAAAGCCGAGATGGCAAGATGCGTGACGAACTAAAAGTATAAAGCTAAAAGTGTAAAGCTAAAGTGCATTGAAAAAGCAGTTCGTCGCGTTAAAAATAATTATTGCTAAATTACTTGATAAATTGATGGCAATAAAACTTGTCGGTAATAATGCTTGTCGGTAATAATGCTTGTCGCAATAATGCGTGTCGTCAATAAAATTTATAGGCAACAAAATTTGTTGCTAAGTTGCTAATTAATTTTTGTAACAGAGTAGCCTGCCTCTTTGATAACGTTTGTTATTGTTGCGTCATCGATTTCTTTTGAAGTTGTAATCGTTGCCAGTTTACTTTCAAGAGATACTTCAACGTCGATAACGCCGCTTATGTTCATAAGTGCATTTTTTACATGCGATGAGCAATGGGAGCACATCATTCCTTCGATATAGATTTGTTTTTTCATATTATCACCTTCTGATATTTTTTTATTTTCATATATATTTTGCGTTTTGTCTTTAAAATTTTTGTTTTGCATTGAGCCAAGTATATTGCTTTTGGCGTCGGGGTTAACGTCGGTGCTAATTTTAAATTTTGCCCCATCGCTATATATGCAATTTGCGGAATCGTTTGCATCGTAAACTTTAAGCACGTCGTATTCGGTTGAACTTTTAATATTATCTAACGAAGAAAGCGAAGTTGACGATTTAACGTTGTCGGTTGCAATTTTCTTGCGATGCTTACCGTTTTTATGCGTCGGCTTATCGGGATTTAAAAGATTAAGTCTGAGAGCGTTTAAAACAACGCAAACGCTTGAAAGGCTCATCGCTCCTGCCGCAAACATAGGACTTAGAGTGAGATTGACAGGCGGCATAGACAATATGCCTGCGGCAACCGGTATGCAAATGCAATTATAAATAAAAGCCCAGAAAAGGTTTTCCTTAATGTTGGTCAAAGTTTTTCGCGAAACGTTTATTGCCCTTACGACGTCAGCGAGGCTCGATTTGATTAATACTACGTCGGCACTGTCAATTGCCACGTCCGTACCTTGTCCGATTGCAATTCCGACGTCGGCCTGCGTCAAAGCGGGAGCGTCGTTTATTCCGTCGCCTACCATAATTACTTTGCCGAAATTTTGCAAATTCTTTATAGCGGAATTTTTTTCGTCAGGCAAAACGTTTGCGATAACCGTATCTACGCCGCATTCCTTTGCAACATATTTAGCACAGATTTCGTTGTCGCCTGTAATCATTACAACGCCGAAACCTTCTTTTTTTAAATCCGATATAGCTTTTACGCTGTCGTTTTTTATTTCATCTGAAATTGCTATGATTCCTTTTACGTCGTAATCGATGGCTAAATATAACGGAGTTTTGCCGCATAAAGACAAATTGACAGCTGCGGTTTCTGCCTCGTTTGTAATTGCGATGTCGAATTTATTCAATAGAGCGTTATTGCCAAGAAAAACTTTACTGCCGTTTTCCGTTATCCCGACTAAACCGTGCCCTGTAAGAGATTGGAAATCGGTTAAAACCGCGGTTTTAATTTGATTATCTTTTGCTTTTTTAATAATCGCACACGAAATAGGGTGATTGCTACCCATTTCCAAACTTGCCGCCAAAGATAAAACGTTGTTTTCGCTAAGTTCCGACAGCGTGACTATATCCGTTACCGTCGGTTCTCCTTTTGTTATAGTCCCCGTCTTATCCAGAGCAATTACGTCTGCCTTGCCCGTTTGTTCAAGAGCGGCAGCGGTTTTAAACAGAATGCCGAATTTTGTGCTTCTTCCGCTTCCGACCATAATAGCCACCGGGGTAGCAAGTCCTAACGCACATGGGCAGCTTATAACAAGTACGCTTATTGCGTGCGATAAGGACGTAGCGGCATTATGCGTTACAAAAATCCAGATTAAAAACGTAATTATTGCGATGCCAATTACGGCAGGCACAAAAATGCCGGATACTTTGTCGGCAATTAAGGCAATAGGAGCTTTCGACGAAGCGGCGTCCTGAACGAGTTTTACAATTTTGCCAAGCGTGGCTTCTTCGCCGACTTTTGTAGCTTTTACGGTCATAAATCCGTTGAGATTCGTTGTGCCTGAAATTACGCTATCGCCCGGTTTTTTGTCTACCGGCAGACTCTCACCCGTAACCGATGATTCATTGACCGATGAATAACCGCTTATTATTTCGCCGTCACAAGGGAAGCGGTCTCCTTCACGAATGACAAAAACGTCGCCTACCTTTAAATCTTTTAACGGTATTTCCTTTTCTACGCCGTTGTCGATAATACAAGCGACGTCCGGCATAAGGCTTATCAGTTCTTTGACCGCCGACGTAGTTTTTCCCTTGCTGAAAGATTCGAGCATTTTTCCGAAAGTTATCAAAGTCAATATCATAGCCGCCGATTCGAAATAAAGTCCGTGCATCAGGTGAGGGACCTTTTCGGGAAGAGCGTAGGCTTCAATCATTAAAGCGATA
This sequence comes from uncultured Clostridia bacterium, assembly GCA_946056785.1. Lineage (GTDB taxonomy): Bacteria > Bacillota > Clostridia > Christensenellales > CAG-917 > CAG-917. The sequence goes on along the minus strand of CAMGKS010000104.1, from coordinate 1,551 downwards.
CTGTATATAAACGATATACCGCTTCCCATAGAAACTAACGTATCCATATTAGGCGACAGCTTAAACAGACTTTTCGTTCCGCTGATAAAATATTTGTAATTGACTGCTATAATCAATAAAGTGAATGCAAATTCATACCAAGCTATAGCGAACGGATTAGATTTTAAAACGTCAGTCATAGGAAAATCAAACATAACGACGCCCATTGAAACGTACATCAAAGGAATTAAAAATACAAAAGAGACAATGAAACGCAAAAGTAAAATTATAGTTTCATTTGCCGTCTTTTTTTTGTCGCCGCTACGTTCGATTTCTGCTTTATAGCCGATTTGTCGAACGGCATTTATAATAACTTCATCGTCGGCAGGAAGGTCATATTCGACAGTCATTGAATTTGTCAAAAGGCTGACGGCGACTTCTTTTACGCCGTTGATCTTGCCGACGGTTTTTTCAATTCTTGCACTGCATGCCGAGCAGGTCATTCCTGAAATGTCGAAGCGTTTCTTTTCCATAGTAATTTTCTCCGATAAGCTTTATAGATGATTGAATACGTACAATATATAAGTTGCGTACAATATTATAGTGCCTGAATATGACAATATATAAGGTACATACAATGTTATAGTGCTTGAATATGACAATATATAAGTTACGCACAATATTATTGACGCTTGAATATGACAATATATAAGGTGCGTACAATATTATAGTGCTTGAATACGTACAATATATAAGGTACGTACAATATTATAGTGCTTGAATACGTACAATATATAAGTTGCGTACTATATAATAGTGAACGATATACAAATTTTAACGATTATTATTTTTTATAAATCAAGCTTTAAGTTGCATGCATACCGTATGAGGCAAAATTTTACGTAACGCTTAGCTACGTGTTTTTATGTTTACTAATTATTGCAATTTCTTTATTTTTTTGACAAACTAATTAAAAAGTGGTGCGTACAAATTGTGAGAGCTTAAACCGTATAATAACTACAATTGTGAGTTTTTCGGTTAAATTCGTTTACGACAAAAGCGTTAATATTATAATTAATTTAAAGAAATTAGTTTAAAGATTCATTTTTTTTATCAAGTGAATCGCCTCGTCTAGTATTTCTTCATTTCCGTCTTTGAGTCCGTCCGCAACGCAGGTTTTGAAATGTTCTTTCAAAATTTCGTAACCCAAGTTTTGCAATGCGTTCTGAGCCGCCGACAGTTGAATGAGCACGTCGCCGCAATATCTGTTTTCGTTGAGCATTGTTTTAATTCCGCCAAGTTGACCGATTATTCTGTTCAATCTATCGTTCAAATTTTTAATCGTCGTTTCCGACCTTGGAATCTTTTTCGTCCGTTCACAGCAAGTGCAGGTTTTGTCGCAGTTTTTCATAAATCTCCTTAACGTCGTTTTTTGCGTTTAGCATTATAATAATTTAGTATGCAATTGCATAGTAAAAATTATAAAGCCGAATTTAACGCTTTTTGACTATATTTGACTATATACCCCCACGGGGTATATAAATTTTATATCCGCAATAGATTGTTGTCAAT
>CAMGKS010000103.1 GCA_946056785.1 uncultured Clostridia bacterium | reverse complement strand
TCAATCATACTGCATGGAATCCACTGCATTCAATCATGCTGCATAAAATCCCCTGGCCCGGCGAGGAAGAAACCTGCCATGACGGTTGCGGTTGCTCTGGTCACGGCTGCGGACACGGCTGCGGTCACACTCACGTAAACGGCAGTCACGACGGAAATTGCGGTTGCAAAGAGTGCGGCGGTCACGACTCGTGCGATTGCGACGATTGCTCAAACGAGGACGATTAGTTTTTTGTTCCGAATTCAAATTCTTTTGTTTTTTTGCATAAAATGCTACCGGTTTCGGTAGCATTTTTATTACTGTTATAAAAAGCTGAACAAGCCCGGTGGCACTGACAAGAGGATAGCCGTACGTGATAAGCGGCGAAAATCCTATAAGCGACAGCGGATAGCACGCTGAAAGGCATATAAAATAAGAGAGAACTTTTGATTTGCATTTTAAGGATATTTCGTCGGTGATGATTTTTGCCGAAGAAACCATAGTCGTAAATATAGCAAGCAAAATAAGGGCGGTGGCAATATGCCCGAATCCAAGATTTGCGGCTACGTTATACAGCGGCATCTCGCCCTGTTTGCCGATTACGGTACAACCTAAGCAGAAAAGCATTCCGCTTAAAATTAACGCACTGATAAGTCCTGAAATTATTATTTCTTTTTTAGTCATGGTTTTTCCCGTATCTGCCATAAGAGTGCCAGCGATTAAAAGATTGAGTGCGGCATAAGAAACGGGTTTAAAAGGCATAAGCGAACCGACAAGGTTTGTTTCGCCGTTTTTGAAATAAAGCAATGCTATTCCCAATATTATTGCAGGGACCATAACGGTGTTTATAAGTTTAATTTGCTTGATTCCGGAAAACGCTATAAAAACCGACAGAAGGGTAAAAACAAGTCCGCCGAAAGGGAAAACGGGTTTTAATATGCTTTCAGCGCCGGCACACATCGCCGACAGAGTAATTACTGAACAAATTAAAGTAACGAAACGGAACCATTTCGGGTAGAACAAAAAATTGTTTTTCCCAGCAAACATAAAAAGCGAACAGAAAAAGCCTAAAAAAACGCCTGAAAAAATCGTGGTCAAAGGATTAAGTCCGTTGAAATATACGGCTATTTCTTTTCCCGACGCAAGACCGGCACCGACTACCGTGCCGATAAACAAAGCAACGGCTTTAATTACTTTTTTCATAAAATAGATTATGTAGGTTTTATCGGTAAAATGCCTGACGAGAGTTGATTAAAGTTGTAACGCAGTAAGATTTGTCGTGACGAATATATTATTCAATTTTGTCATCGTCTGTCGCAAAAGAAAAACAAAGCCGATAAAATGCGATAGCCGACGCATTTTCATTAAAAAGGAAACGAAACGTCATTAAAGTGATTAAATTTATTAAAAACGCTGTTTATTTTTCTTGTAAAACATGGTACAATTTCCCTATGAGAAATGTAAAAATAATTTTAATTGTAGTACTTGTATTAACTCTTGGCGTTCTGCTGTTTGCATGCGGCAAAGAAAGCGAAACGACTCTTGCACAAAAAGCGAACTCGGAAAAGGTAGAACTTAACGTAGCCGTTATGTCAGACACTCATTATCTTTCTTACGACTTAATCGGCGATTATAAATACGCAAGTTTTGCCGGCAAGGTTGCAGATTCAAAGACCAACGAGCTTTCAAACGCAATAATAAAAACCGCATTCGACAACGTGATAAACGCAGGTTACGAAGCTCTCATAATAACGGGAGATTTATGTGACGACCATGCGACTCAGAATCACGAAGAAATGTCGGCTTTGATAAAGAGCGTCGAGGACAGAGGTCTGAAAGTGTTTGTCGTGCCGGGAAATCACGACGTTGCCCCGGATGGTCATATAGGTTATCGTTATACGGCAGACGGCAAAGAAAAGGTTGAAAACTTGCAGGATACGTCACAAGGCATAGTCGAATCGTTTAAAAATTATTACAAAGATTTCGGGTACGACGAAGCCGTTGCGGTAAGCGGTTTATCGTACGTCGCAAAGTTGAAAGACGGATACAGACTTCTTGTTATAGATAATTGCAGTGAAGATTTAAGCGATACGACGTTTGACTTTATCGAAAGTCAATTAAGCGAAGCAAAGTCGGCAGGCGATAAAGTTATTGCGGCATATCATAAACCTATCAATAATATCTTCGGCGGTATAACCGATACTTTGGGATTAAACGTTCATGCAACAACGCCGGGCGGCGAAAAATTGACGGAGCTTTTGGCGGGAAAGGTTGAAATCGCTCTTGCAGGACACAATCATGCTAACGACGCAGTGACTCTTAAAAGTTCGGAAGGAAAAACCTTTACGGAGGTCATGACGTCGTCGCTCAGTCAATGTGCCAACTGTTACAGAGAGATGAAATTTACGAAAAATTTCGTTAAAAGCGAAGTGGTTCAGATAAAATCTGTAAAGGAAGAATATTTGCCGTCCTATTTGTCCGCTGACGATAAGGCGGCGGTACTTTCCGATTTCAACGGGTATTCAAAAGGAAGAATAGCCTATTACGGAAAGTCGTTGGTAAATGGCTTGAATATTTCTCAGATTCTTAAAGACGTTATATTTGTAACGACTCCGGCTCCGGAAGGCTTCGACGAAGTTGCAAACGGAATAACAGATTTTATAAACAGACCTTTATACGGCGAAAACAGTTATGCAGAATTTTTCAAAAGCTACGGCGCTGCTTTCCCTGTAAGCGATTTTAAAACGCTATACGACGCAGTGGCGGCGGTTGGTGAACACGTGTTCTACGGCGGAGAGAATCAAAAAGACGGAGTCGCTTTAAACATTGTAAAAGCCGCAATTAAGGGCGTTATCGCTTACGTTTATTCGTCTGACCTTTTTGACAGGTTGGAAGATATCGGCGGCAATATAAGCAACAGAACCGAAAAGGTAAAAGGCTTTTGCGAAGATTTATTGATAAGCGGCAAACTTGATTTGTACGGAAGCGGCATTGTCAATTCGGTTTTGAAATTTGAAAAAATAAACGAAGAACTCAGCGATAACCTTGTCATAAGGTCAATGCTTGGAATTCCTTCTTCTTTGAAATATAAGACGCAAGCCGAGTTTTCCAAAACTGTATCGTCGCTGATTTCCGTCGCCGACGGTATAGAAACGTTCAAGAGCCTTAATCTGGCTAAATATTTTGAAAGCGAAACGGCAGGGGAATCTACGACGTATACCGGCACCGTGTACTGGGATAAAGTTGTAGACGAAGTTTTGCTCGGAAAGATATTATATTCGTTTATCGAAGATTCCGATATGCCTGATTGCAATTTCGTTGTCCGTCCGTCAGATTGCAAGTGGGAGAAAATCAATTGATGATCAGCGTTAAAGCTGCCTTTGACGCAACGCTTTTATTTGCCGCAACGCTTTTATTGGTTCACGTAAAAACAAATCGTGTCTATAGGTTTTGGCGAGAGCGGAAAAAAAATAAAAATCGGTTTTAACCTAGTTAAATTGAAACTAGTGTTATTTACAAAAGAGTTAAGACTCAAAAAGTCCTAATTCTTTTTTATTTGCTTATGCCGTGAAAGGTTCTTGACATGAGTAGAAATGGTATAGGCTTTATCGCCAAGGGCAAGAAAAGTAAACTGCTTGCAGTTTCTTTCCCTTGACCGCATGCCCTAGAATAACCATTTCGAGGAGGCTCATGGCAAGAGCACCATGGAATAAATCAGCAAATAAAAATAAGAGTATAAAATCAAATTTGTTGTTTGAAATTATACTCTTTTTCTTATTCTAAATAATTAAGTAAATATCATAAGTTTTAGTTTTTCTTTTAGTTTTACCACTTTGAATTGTCTTTGAGAAAACTAGTGTTTCAGTAAATACTTTTTTGATTGTTTTTTCATCACTTGTATTAGAAGAATTAAGTTCTATTTCAATCTTGTTAGTATAAACTCTAATTGCTCGTATAAGTTGTTTAACTGCACTTGTTGGACAATCTTTCATAACTGATTGAAAGTAAGCTTTAATGTCTTCTTTAGGCACTTCAAATGTTTGTTTACATTCTTCAATTAAAGCTTTTTCAGATAAATCTTTCTTTTGTTCTTCCAGTTCTTCAAGTCGTTGTTTTGTAGTGGTTGTAAATTATTCCTTTTTCTATTGCAGATAATAAATTAGAAATAGAAGTATTTGTTTTTTGCAAATCTCTTTTTAATGAGTTTAACAAGTTACTTTCTTTGTAAATGTCTTTTACTTTTTCTTCGTGAATAATTTTCTCTTTTATTTTGTTTTTCCTTTTTTTCCAAGGTTGTTTCTCGTGAGGTATGCCAATGTAATGCCAACCATCAAAATACACTTTAGTTTTTGGGTAATTCATTTTGCACCTCACTTTTTTTGTGTGTTATTATTCGATTTAGCATTTCCACAAAAAATTCATTGTCTAATAGAGTAATATCTATTAAACTTTTTTCTTCCTTTTTTGTAATTTCCATTTTTTTAACTCCTTAAATCTAAATTTTTGGAGTCAAAAAAGACATAGAAAAAGTGTTTAATTTTTCCTATGCCTAAAATGCTAACTCTGCCTTGTACTAACCCCAATGACGGGTTCGAGGGCTTTTTTATTCGCCACTATCTTAACTAATTACTCATCTTTGTCAATTTAGGTTTCCAATTTGACTCATTGTAGGGTTTTATATTTGCCAAAACTTTGAATAATATTGTCAGCCTACTTAACAATATTATTCTTTGCTTTACAAAAAATAAAGCCCCACATATACAT
>CAMGKS010000102.1 GCA_946056785.1 uncultured Clostridia bacterium | reverse complement strand
TTGGCGGTAAACGTATCCAGAATCTTATAACTTCCGAAATTTTCAAAACGTATAAGGTCAAAGCAGTTTGATTCCTGCGCCATGATATATCCTTTGCTTTGGTTTGCGGCAACTGTAATCGATTCGTACGATTTTTCAAATTCCGTAAAGCACAGCGTGTCGAAATGTTTGCACAGGTTATAATAGCCGTTGTTTGTGATTAACATAAAGCCGCTTTGAACGGGATAAAATTTTGCATAATCGCAAAGGGCAGAGTTTAAAATTCCTACGTTTTCAAAATTATGGGAATACAAATATATTTTGTTGTTTGTCGAAGTTTTTATAAGTATAGTAATATAATCGTCTGATAGCGCAGAGTCGAGATATTCGCCGTCAAAACTGTTTATAAGTTTAAATTCCGTATTGAAAGAATACAAATTAAGAGAATCGCTTAAAGTTAAAACCGCATATCCGCCGTCCGTCTTGAAAGCCGTCAGCAATTTGCCGTTTTCGACGTTCGTTTTTGACATATAGACAGATTTTGCGGTGGAAAAGTTGTATGCAAACAGCGTATCCTGCTTTAAACCGAACATAACTGTTTTTGAATTGCTTTCGATAAAAATTGCGTCGTCTAAATCAAATTCCTGTTTTGCTGTAAGAGTCAAAGTAGGGCTAATCGAGTATACGTTTAATTTTTCGCTTTTTGTTAATATGGTGATGAAACCGTTTATCAAGTCAGATTTTACGTATTCTTCGCCTTGAGCGAAAACAGCCGTTTTCACAAGAGCGTTGTCACAAATTTCCGCTACTGCTATGCCTGAACTTTTAAAATCATAGTCGTTTGATTCCGTTTTAATGACGGCAAAATAACTTTTCCCGAAACAGAAAGCATTTTCTAACACGTCGCTTCCCGTTCCGCCTATATGGCCGACCAAGTAGTTTTCATATTCCGTTGCGTTGCGAGGCAAGGTCGAGTAAATCGGTTCGACAGTCGGCTCGTCCGACTGCGTGTTAGCAGTTGGCTTTTCCTCTTGAATCTGTTTCGGGGCGTTGGCGGTGGCGGCAGTTCCGTTTGTTCCGCTTGACGTTTTGTTTAAAGTCATGCACAGCACAAAGCATGTTACGCATATTGCTACAAGAAGAATTATCAATATCCATTTAATTACCGTATTTTGCGATTGCATTTTTCCCTCCAGTTATGCTTTTATCATAACTTTTATGCGATTTCAATAGCTTTTACAAAGAAAGCTATAAACGGAAGAAAATGTGTATTTATCGACCGAAAAGGTTTGCTTCGTTTATACGATATTAAATTTATGGCTTTTATGAAAGCGTCGTTAAGTGGTTTTGTTTATTTGCTTTAATATCAGGTTTAAAAGTTTTTCGTTTGGGTTTTCGCATATAGGAGTCATATGTTTATCACAATTAAAAATACAATTTGCAAGGTTAGTCGCCGTAAGATCGTTTTGATATAAAACCGTTCCGCCGTGCTGTTTTGCGATTTTTGCGTTTAACAGTTGGTCGCCTCTGCTTATTCCCTTAGGCAGCGGAATAAAAACGGCTTTTTTCTTTAATGCCGCAACTTCATGCAGGGTAGTTGCTCCGCATCTGGAAATTACGACCTCGGCGGCATTAAGGTATAAAGGCATGTCATGCGTATATTCGATTTGCCGATAATTTTCTCCTACTGTTCCGTCGGTCTTGCCTTTCCCTGAAATATGAATTACGTAAAAGTCCTTTCCTAATTTATCCGGCAGAGATTTTGCGATATTGTTTATTGCAGTTGCCCCTGACGAACCGCCGGTTATCAGAACGATTTTTTTATTAACGTTCAATTTTGAGCGAGCGTCAAACTTGCTGATTTTAAACAAATCGCGTCTTAACGGAATTCCTGTAAATTCTCCTTTATATTTTATGGCGCTTTCTTTGTTGGCATAAGCCATTACGGCACCTTTACATCTTGCATATTTGTTTGCTAGTCCTAACGTTACGTCCGATTCGTGACAAACCACGGGAATTTTCAGGTCTAGTGCGGCAATAACAGTAGGCAGAGAGGCATATCCGCCTTTCGACAGCACAACGTCGGGATTCAACTTTTGAATCATAATTTTTGCGTTCTTTTTTGCCGCATTCAGTTTTTGAAATAAGTTTATGTTTTTAAAAATATTTTGTCTGTCAAATTTTACGTAATCGGTTTTAAAAAACTCCAAATTGTTTTTTTTCGCCAACTCTTCGTCTATTCCGCCTATGCCGAAATAATATATGCGGTCGAAATGTTTTTTCAGATTATCGAGCATTGCAATGTTGGGATATACGTGTCCGCCTGTTCCGCCACCCGTTAAAATTATTGATTTCATAACACCTCCTACACATAGTATGTTTAAAATAAAAAAATGTTTGCAAAATGGTATACTGTGTTATATAATTGTCGTATAATATAAGTCGAAATTCGCTTGCGAGTTTTTAAGGAGATAAAAATGAAATGTTTGAAATTTGAAAGTTTTGATAAAACTATTATTCAATGTTATTTATGGGACGAAGTCAAAACTCCTAAGGGTATAGTGCAAATCGTTCACGGAATGGCGGAACATGCAAGAAGATATGATGATTTTGCAAAATTTTTGAACGGTAACGGTTTTATCGTTTGGGCAGACGATCACAGAGCCCACGGCGAAACGGAAACAAAAGAAACGATAGGATATCATGACGGAAATATTTATCTCGATTCGGTAAAGGACGAAATAGCCATGACGAGATATCTTAAAGAAAGATATAACTTGCCTGTTGTCGTTGTAGGTCACAGCTACGGTAGTTTTATGACGCAACGTTATATTGAACTTTGCAACGAAGCGTGCGGCGTAATTCTTAGCGGTTCGGCTTGCATGAAAGGTATCATGATAGATTTCGGCGGTCTTATCGCAAAAATACAAGCGGCTTTCATAAAGAAGAGCAAACCTGCCAAGTTGTTGGATAAACTCAGCTTCGGCGGATATAACAAACCTTTTGCGTCTGAAGGCACAAACTTCGGTTGGCTCAGCCGCGATAAAGAGCAGGTAGCAAAATATGAAGCCGATGAACAATGCGGATACGTGATGTCCATAGCCTTTTTCGAATATTTCCTCAACGGACTCAGAAGGGCATATTTCAAACGTAATTTAAATCAGATAAATAAAAAACTCCCGATTGCCATATTCTCAGGCGATCGTGATCCGGTTGGCGGCAACGGAAAACTTGTTGCCAAATTGTATTCTCAATACAAAAAACTCGGCATAGAAAATTTGTCGTTTAAGCTTTATCCGGAAGCAAGACACGAGATTCTCAACGAAACAAACAATAAAGAGGTTTACGCAGATTTTCTTGCTACCATAGAAGATTTTATCGCTAAACACAAAAAAGCCGAGGAAGAGAAAGCAGAGCAGACAAGAATTGCCATAGAAGCCGAAAAAGCGGCGGCAAAAGCAGCGGAAAAAGCAACGGCAGAAGCCGAGAAAGCTCAATCGGAAGAAAGCAAAGCGGAATAGTCCGGCGTAAATTGCGACGTCTATACGTATAATTAAATTGTTTAACAAACTGAACGACAAAAATGACAAATTTCTGATAGACGATTATTTATTGCAGTTTGAAATTGCCAAAAGCAGTGGCTTTTGGCAATTTGCATTGTAACAACATAAAAGTCGCTATATAATAAGGCGGCATACGATTTGCAGCAAACCTACGTAGACGATTATGCACGTTAAATTTATATATTTTTTAACGTCGTTTTAAACGTCGTAATTTAAGTTTGCGTTTTTTGTCAGCGTTTTACGCTTATTCAAATAACGCAAAACCATTACTTAGCGTTGTAAAATTTTTTTTGAGCCCGAGTTTATCGGGTGAAGGAGTCTATATGGATATCAAAGAAAGAGTTGAGTGGATCAAAAAAGTGGTGGCTGACGCTCATGCCGACGGTATAGTTTACGGAAACAGCGGCGGAAAAGATTGCAGTCTTGTCAGTATACTTTGTAAGATGGCATGCGATAACACGGTGGGAATTATTATGCCTTGTGAAAGCAGCAGAAATTTCGGAATAGACCGTGACGACGCATTGACGGTTGCAGCCGCATACAACATAAAAAACGTTCAAATCGATTTGACGGACGTTAAAAAAACGTTTGTGTCGGTTATGGGCGACAAATTGACGGAAAAAGGCGAGCAACGTGAAAAAATGGCGAAAATCAATATCAATCCAAGACTCAGAATGATTACGCTTTACGCTTATGCTCAATCGCACAATATGTTAGTGGCAGGAACAGGCAACCGTTCGGAAGCTACAATGGGATATTTTACGAAATGGGGCGACGGAGCATACGACTTTAATCCGATAGCCGACCTTACCGCTACAGAAATCTTCGCTATGCTTAAAGAATTGAATTGCCCTGAACAGATTATTAAAAAAGCTCCTTCGGCAGGTCTTTTTGAAGGGCAGACTGACGAACAGGAAATGGGAATTACCTATGCGGAGATAGACGAGTACATTTTAAAAGGAACGGGTACCCCGGAAAATATCGAAAAAATTCAATCTGCAAACAAAAGAACGGAACATAAGAGAAAACCGGCTTTGACCTTTAAAAAAGTTTGAGGCTGAAAAGCTTTTGCGTAAATTGACGTCTAAAAGCCTTTAAACGAAACTTAATGAAAGATTATCGCAAATAACTTGCTTTTTATTGTTTGCCGTTTAATGCGATTAGCTTTTGAGTTCGGGGTTTAAAAGTTGCCGCCGCATAACTTTTATGGTTATGCCGTTCAAT
>CAMGKS010000101.1 GCA_946056785.1 uncultured Clostridia bacterium | reverse complement strand
TGATCCGGACCTTGCCGACTACGTTATCCCGGGTAACGACGACGCTATCCGTGCAGTTAAACTTTTTGCGTCAATCATAGCCGACGCTTGCATCGAGGCTAAACAAGGCGAAAGCGCCGTTCCTCAAAGAGTAGAGGACAAAGCCGACGAAGTAGTAAATATGGAAGAAGTTGCAAGCGAAGCTGAAAAAGCTATCGAAGAAGAAAACAAGGACTAAGGAGTTATATATGAGTTTTACAGCTAAGGACGTAATGGATTTAAGAGAACGTACCGGTGTCGGTATGATGGACTGTAAAAAGGCTTTGACCGCAACCGATGGCGATATGGATAAAGCTATCGATTTTCTTCGTGAAAAAGGCATGGCAACGGCTGCAAAAAAACAAAGCAGAATAGCGTCTGAAGGTATTGTTTACGCATTGGTCGAAAATAATGCCGGAGTTTTGGTTGAAGTCAACTGTGAATCTGACTTCGTTGCAAAAGGCGACGTGTTTAAGAATTTCGTTAACGGCGTTGCAGAATATATCATTAACAACGACGTTAAAACCATTGAAGAAGTTCAGGAAGCTAACGAAGCTGCTCGTGTTGAAGCGGTTGCAAAATGCGGCGAAAAAATTACTATCCGCAGATTTGAAAAATACGTTTCAAAAGATACGGAAGTCGACACGTATATTCACATGGGCGGAAAAATCGGCGTTATAGTTGAAGCTACAAAGGGAGCAGACAAAGCTGTCCTTCACGACGTTGCTCTTCAGATTGCAGCAGCTAAGGCTTCTTACGTATATCCAAACGAAGTTCCTTCGGCAGAACTTGAAAAAGAAAAAGAAATTCTTAAAGCTCAAGCTCTTAACGAAGGCAAGCCTGCTCAAATCATTGAAAAAATGGTTGAGGGAAGAATTAAAAAATATTATAAGGACGTTTGTCTTGTCGAGCAAGACTTTGTTAAAAACGGCGACATGACCATCGCTCAATATCTTAAAGCAAACGGAGACGCAAAGATTATCCGTTTTACTCGTTTTGAAATGGGCGAAGGACTTCAAAAGAAAGAAGACGATTTCGTAAAAGAAATTATGGAACAAGTTGCAAAGGTTAAATAATATCTAAAAAGGGAACACTTTTAGTGTTCCCTTTTTTTACTATTTCGGAGGTTTTTATGTACAATAGAATTATTATTAAACTTTCAGGCGAAGCCCTCAGCAAGGATAACGGTTTCGGAATTGACTCGAAAAAAATGAACGAAGTCGTACGCCAACTTAAAGAAGTGCATGAACTCGGCGTAGACATCGGAATAATTATCGGAGGCGGAAATTTTTGGCGTGGCAGACAAGCAGATAAAGAAATGAACCAGACTACCGCCGATCATATGGGTATGCTTGCAACCGTTATAAACGCTTTAGCCCTTCAGGACTGTATTGAAAGAAACGGACTTCAGTGCAGAGTGCAAACGGCAATTACCATTGCAGAAGTCGCTGAGCCGTTTATTTTGAGAAAAGCTATCAGACATTTTGAAAAGGGAAGAATCGTTATATTTGCTTGCGGAACGGGGCACCCGTATTTTTCTACCGACACAGGTGCCGCTTTGAGAGCCGCCGAAATCGGAGCCGACGCTTTGCTTTTGGCTAAAAACGTAGACGGAGTTTATGATAGTGATCCTAAAATTAATAAAAACGCAATTAAGTTCGATAAACTTTCGTATATGGACGTCATTAAAAAAGAATTGAAGGCAATGGATACAACGGCTATAACAATGTGTATGGATAACCATATACCGGTCGTTACGTTCGCTCTTGCTGAAAAAGACAGCATCATAAGAGTTGTTAAGGGCGAAGCTCTCGGTACGTATATAGGCGATTAGGTAAATTTGTATTGCCAAGAGAAGAATAGTTTGATATAATGATAATATAAAACTTGCAAAAAATTATGTAGAGGAGATATTTATGGGCTACGGAATTGACGAAGTCGATTTGATTTTCGACAGTTTAAATGAAGATGCGTCTAAAGCGTTTGAAAGTTTCAGACACGAAATAAATCTGATTAGTGCGGGCAGAGCAAATCCGCATATTTTAGATAAGATTATGGTAAATTGTTACGGAGTAGAAACTCCGCTTAATCAGGTAGGTAACGTTGTTGTTACCGAAGCGCGTGTTTTGACGGTTTCCGTTTGGGATAAGAATTCTTTAAAAGAGGTTGAAAAAGCTATTCTTGCCGCAAATCTCGGAGTTACTCCTACAAACGACGGTAAAGTCGTTCGTTTGGTTTTCCCTGAACTTACCGAAGAGAAAAGAAAACTCATCGTTAAGGATATAAAAAATATTGGCGAAAACGGCAGAATAGGCATTAGAAACGCAAGACGTGACGCTATGGACGAACTTAAAAAACTGCAAAAAGATAACGTTATTACAGAAGACGATTTAAAAGATTTTCAAAAAGACGTTGATAAAGTTGTCGGCGAATATCTTGACAAACTTGAAACAGCTCTTAAAAAGAAAGAAACAGAAGTTATGTCCATATAGTTTAAAAATTAAAGCGAGCGATGCTCGCTTTTTTATTGCATTTTTGTTTACGTTTTTGACAAAAAAATTGTTTTATGCTATTATCTTTGTGTCGAGCAGCCACAGTGCGTAGAATCACGACAAGATTCTCCGTGCTGTTTTTTTTTGCTCACGCAGTTTTCAGGTAGCTTTTCTCGGATAAAGACTCCAAAACGCAAAACAAATTGGAGGTATTTATGAAACAAGAACAAGCTCAACTATCTTTAGGAAAAGACAAAATTTCAAAGTTGATGTTAAAATTTTCCATTCCGTGCGTCTTATCTCTTCTTGTAAGTGCGCTTTACAATATCGTTGATCAGATATTCATTGGTAACAGTGAGCTTTCGGCATTGGGAAACGCCGCCACCGGCGTAGTTTTTCCGATTTTTATTATTGCGCAAGCGTTTGCATGGTGTTACGGGGATGGTTGCGCCGCTTATCTTAATATTTGTCAGGGTAAAAACGATACTAAAAACGCTACGAAAGCAATCGGTACGGGTATTGTCGTTACGTTTGTTTCGGCGCTTGTTTTAATGGCGATTTTCTTTCCTTTAAAAGTTCAACTTCTAACGTTATTCGGAGCGTCAAAAAACAGTATCGGATATGCTATTGAATATTTTAATATTATTCTCGGTTTTTTCCCTATTTATATGCTGTCTAATATGATGAATGCCGTTGTCCGAGCCGACGGCAGTCCTACGTGGTCTATGATTTCTATGCTTGCAGGTGCAATTACGAACATAATCTTAGACCCGGTGTTTATTTTCGGAACGAAATGGGGAATGCTTGGAGCGGCACTTGCAACGGTAATCGGGCAGGTGGTTTCCTTTGTAATAACTCTCGTATATTTTTTCCGTACAAAAACTTTTAAATTGAATATAAAAAGTTTTATTCCAAGTTTCAAAGCCTTTAAAGGGGCATTGCAGCTTGGAGCGTCGTCGTTTATTACGCAAATGACCATCGTTATTATCTCTCTTGCATGCAATATTCTTCTTGCAAAATACGGAGCTATGTCGCATTACGGTGTGGATATTCCGATTGCTATTATAGGAATTGAAAGTAAGGTGTTCACTGTGGTTATTAATCTTGTAGTAGGCATAGTTTTAGGTTGTCAACCCATTATAAGTTATAATATGGGGGCAAAGAATTACGACAGAGTTAAGAAACTTTACAAAAACATACTTCTTTTAACAGCCGCTATAGGTTTAATTTCTACATTGCTTTTTGAACTCGTTCCGCGCGCTTTTGTCGGTATGTTCGGAGCGCCTACAAACATTCCTAATCCTGATGATTATTGGACTTTCGGAGAAAAAACGTTCCGCATTTTTCTTTCTCTTGTGACGTTTACGTGCATTATAAAGATGACGTCGATTTTCTTTCAGGCTGTCGGCAAACCTATACGAGCGATTGTATCTTCAATGATCCGGGATATCGTTTGTTTTATTCCGCTTATTATAATATATCCTGCGACTTTAGGCGGCGTTGAGGCGATTTTGTATGCGGCTCCTTCTGCAGATTTTCTTGCAATGATCGTAGCGGTGGCGCTTACAGTTCCGTTTTTCAAATCTTTAAAAAATTCTCCTGAAGAAGAAAAGAACGAGGCGGTTTTAAAACCGTCTAAAAATGGAGTTATCGTTACGATTGCAAGGGAACACGGTTCTTTAGGAAAGCAAATAGGTAAACTTGTGGCTGATAGACTTAAAATTCCGTTTTACTACAAAGAAATGACGGCTCTTGCCGCACAGGAAAGCGGACTCGATAAAGAATTCATTTCGGATATCAATGCAAATTCTCCCGCAATGCTTCATAGCCTTTATCTGAGTACCGACGTTATTCAACAAGCCGTTGTAGCGCAGGATAAAGTAATTCGCAAAATTGCCGACAATGGCAGCTGCGTCATTGTAGGACGTGCCGCAGATTACGTCCTCCGTGATTATAAAAACGTAGTTCGCATTTTTATTTATGCGCCTGAAGAGTATAAAATTAAAAGCGTAACGGAAATTTACGGCGATAGTTTTGAGGAAGCCAAAAAGAACGTCCGCCGTGCCGATGAAGCAAGAGCGTCGTATTATAAAAATATTTCGGAACTTACGTGGGGAGACAGACGGAATTATGAACTTATGATAGACAGTTCCATAGGAGTAGACGCTTCCGTAAATACGATTTGTTCGTATCTGAAAAATAATGAAAATCACAAATCTGAAAAATAATGCAAAAGCATAAAAATAGATTAAATAGTTTATTTATGATTTAAGATAGTTTTATGGCTCAAAATGAAACGTGGTTTGATTGTCGTTGTCGCTTAGCGTGCAATTTAAAGCTTATAAATAGTCTTTAAATTGCAATAT
>CAMGKS010000100.1 GCA_946056785.1 uncultured Clostridia bacterium | reverse complement strand
ATGGGGATCATTTGAGTGGTTTACTACAAAATTGTATGAAAATGAATTTTTCATCCAGGGGGTAATTTCAAAGTTGAGAGTTTCACGATTATTTTCACTTTTCATTTGGATTGGAATAGGATGTCAATAATAAATAATTATGAGGAATGAGTTAGTGAAATGATTAAAGTGATGATGAGAAAGATGAATAGTTGAATGATTGATGAATTTGATATAATCAGAAGAAGAATAGTGAGTGAATACATATTCTTGATTATGTAACCGGTCTTATAACTTTTGATACCTTTACCCATTGGACAACTTTCGGACAGATAGTGATTTTAATACTTATTCAAATCGGCGGACTCGGAATAATGACTATCATGACCTTATTTTCTCTTTTTGTAAGGCGTGAGCTTTCCCTTTCTGCAAAAAGTTTGTTCATTCATTCAACCGGCAGCGAAGTCGGAACGACGAAAAGCATCATAAAGTTCATAGGATTAGGCACGGCGATATTCGAATTGTTGGGAACTGCGTTTTTGTCTATAAGTTTTTGTCCTAAACTCGGAGTCGGAAAAGGTTTGTATTTTGCGTTGTTCCATTCTATTTCCGCATTTTGCAATGCCGGATTTGACCTTATGGGCGGATATTCGGGGCAGTTCTCTTCGCTTACCGCTTTTTCGAACGACGTTATAGTGACCGTGACGTTGACGACGTTAATCGTTATAGGCGGTCTGGGTTTTTTGGTTTGGAGCGACATCATACAGAAGAAATTCAAACCGAAAAAATTTACGTTGCACACAAAAATAGTTTTGGTTACTTCGTGTTCTTTGCTTGCCGTAGGAATGTTGTTGTTCTATCTTTTTGAGATGAATAATTCGCTTGCCGGAAAGCCTTCGGGAGAAGCGTTTTTAATATGTATGTTTCATTCGGCTTCAACGAGAACTGCCGGCTATGCAATAACGGATATGGCGTCGCTCAGCGAAAGCACTAAGCTGCTTACGACAGTATTGATGTTCATAGGCGGAAGTCCGGGTTCGACAGCCGGTGGCATAAAAACTACTACTTTAGTTGTGCTTTTATTCTCCGTTATAGCAAACGTGAAACGCAAAAACAATATAACTGTCGGAAAGAGAAAAATCGATAACAGCAACGCTTCTCAGGCTTATGCCATCGTTACGTTATATCTTTCAATGGCAGTTATTGCCTCGGCAATATTGTGCTTGGATACAAGGTTTACTTTGGGGCAAGCCGTTTTTGAAACGGTATCCGCATTGGGAACAGTCGGATTGACGCTAGGCATAACTCCGTTGTTGGCTTGGTGGGGCAAGCTGGTTTTGATATTTTGCATGTTTGGCGGACGTGTGGGCATGTTGTCGCTCATAATGATATTTGCCAATAAGAGCAAGGTTGTTCCTCTTGAACGACCTACGGAAAAAATTATTATAGGATAGGTATAAATTATGGCAAAAAAACACGGTTTAAAATCAATGTTAGTTATAGGCGTCGGACGATACGGAAAATATCTCGCATTGAAATTGTTGGAACTCGGAAACGACGTTATGATTATTGACCAGGACGAAAAAGTCATTGAAGAATTAGCCCCGGTTTTTACCGATGCACATATCGGCGATTGCACAAACGAGACGGTATTGAGAGCGATAGGCGTTCCGGGCTTCGATTGTTGTTTTGTGGCTATCGATGAGAACTTTCAGGCGTCACTTGAAATAACTTCAATGTTATCGGATATAGGAGCCAAAAAAATCGTGGCAAAGGCTTCGAGAGAGTCGCAGGCAAAATTCCTTTTGAAAGTCGGTGCCACCGAAGTCGTTTATCCCGAAAAGGACAGCGCCGAACGTCTTGCGGTTAAATACGGCACGAATAACGTGTTCGACTACATTCAGTTGTCAGAAGACTATTCTCTTGTCGAACTTCCTATAGTCGAAAATTGGGACGGAAAGAGCATTATTGATATCGGCGTTCGAAAAAATTATAACATAAACGTAATTGCCGTAAAAAGAGGAAGCGAGTTTATTCCTTCGCCGACACCGGATTTTATCTTTTTAAAAGGCGACCATATCGTTACTCTCGGTCATTCTGCGGAAGTAATCGAACTTGCACAAAAACTCATTTAAGATTTTAATTTTATTTTTGTTAAATTATGGACGTAATTGAAAGATTGAAAAACGCCGCCGATAGCGATTATAAAAAATTTTCCCAAAAACTAATTCCCGGAGCAGACAATATTTTGGGTTGCAAAACGCCGTATATCAAATCGGTTGCAAAGGAAATGTCCGATGAAGAAAAAATAAAATTTATGGCACGGCTTCCGCATGAGTTTCACGAAGAAAATATGTGTCATGCCTTTTGCATTGCATACGTAAAAAAAGATACTCAAACAAAATTGGATATGGTTGACAGCTTTTTACCTTTTGTCGATAACTGGGCGGTTTGCGACAGTATGGTGTGTGCGTTGTGGAAAAAGGACGATTCGGAAAAAGTTTACGCCCATGCGTTAAGATGTTTGAAAAGCGATAAACCGTTTACCGTACGTTACGGAGCGGTATGCCTGTTAAATAAGTTTTTACCCGATAGGTTTTCCGATTTTATCGATCAGATTTTACAAATCGACGTCGACGACTATTACGTCGATATGGCAATAGCGTGGCTTATGTCAGAATCGCTTGTTAAGTGCTATGATTTAGCCGTAAAATATTTTGAAAAGCCGACGTTTAAGAAATTCATTCACAATAAAAGCATTCAAAAAGCCGTTGAGTCATACCGTATCGGAAATGACGAAAAGGCATATTTGAAAGGCTTAAAAATCAAATAACGTAATTTTAATTATTTGACGATTTTTCAGCGTCTGTGCTTTTATTCGTCCGTCTTTTGCGTTCTTTTTCTTTTTTTGTTTCTCCGTTTAAAGTTATGACGAACATCGTGTATTTTCCGCTTTCGCTTTTGCATTCGATTTTGCCATTCATAGTATCGACTATCGATTTAGCTATCGACAAACCTAAACCGAAACTTTTCTTTTCCGATTCTTCATTGGTGACTTTATAAAACCGTTCGAAAATATGGGTAAGGTTTTCTTCCGTAATTCCGTCGCCCGTATTGGAAACGGTGAGCTTTATCGTTTTTTTATTGCGTTCGAGTCCGGCTCTGATTTTACCCCCGACGTTTACGTATTTTATCGCATTGTCGCAGAGTATCGAAAGAAGTTTGTCGAGGCTTGCCGTGTCCGCCATAAAGTAAATATCGTTTTCAATTTTTGTTTCGAGCGTGATATTCTTTTCGAAGCACGTGGCTTCAAAAGACAAAAGCGTAGATTCGAGATATTCGCTTAAATTTATAAGTTTTTTGTCCGGCTTGTAGAATTCGCTTTGGAATTTGCTTAGTTCCAGCATTTCATATACAAGATGATTCATTTTGTCGATTTGCAGGTTAGAACTGTTTATCCATTTTTTGGCTTCAGTGTTTTCCGATAAAGCGTCGTTTATCAAATTCAAATCGGTTGCGATAACGGTAAGGGGAGTTTTAAGCTCGTGCGAAACGTTGGCGACAAGTTCTTTTTGGTTGTTGAAAGCTTTTTCGACGGGTTGAACGGCTTTTCGGGCAAACAACCAACCTAACAGAGCAAACAGCCATATACATATCAAAGCTACCGATGAAAATGCGATAACGAGAGTAATTATGGCACGATATTCCGCCGAATAATCATATACGGCGTAAATCGTTTCGTCGTATATAGGGTTGTCTATCGTCGTTTTTTTAATCCAAAAATGGCGAGAACCTATTTTGATTTTATCTTTAGACGTATTTAAAACGTTGTTTATAATTTGTGCCTGTTCTTCTGCGGTGTACGGCTCTAATCTTTTCTTTTCAACGACAACGTTGTTTCTTTCTACGATAACTATGCAATTTGTGATAGTGCCGAAAGTGGCGAATTCGTGACCGAAACCGCCGCTTGTTTTATAGTCTTCTATCGTGTGATTTAAACTGTCCGTCACCGTTTTTGTCATATTTGCGTATGCGACGCAAAAAATCACGGTCAGAATCAAAAGCAGAATGCCTGTTCCGATTGCTGAACATATTATCATAAATTTATATTTAAGGTCGTTAAAAAGTTCGGACTTATTTTCGGACGTTTGTTCTTTTTCGTTATTCACCTTTTTTCTCCTCTAACTGATAGCCGACTCCTCGTATGGCAGATATTGTAAACGGAGCGTTCAAGAAGTTTAATTTTTTTCTCAAAAACGATATGAAAACTTCGACGGTATTCGATTCGAATTCGCTGTCGAATCCCCATACTTTTGCAATAAGGTTTTCTTTGTCGGCGATTTTACCGTCACGTTCGTAAAGAAATTTCATGATTTCAAATTCTTTTAAAGAAAGTTTTACGCTCTTGGAATTGTAGCTGAGTTCATAAGTGTTGACGTCAAGTTTAACTCCCATGTGTTCTAAAACTCCTAAATAAGCGTCGGCTTTACGACGGGTTAACGCTCTGATTCTTGCAAGAAGTTCCGGAATCGAAAACGGCTTTGCGATATAGTCGTCCGCTCCGTAATCTAAACCTTGAACTTTATTCGCTTCGTCGGTAAGTGCGGTGAGCATAATTATCGACGTTGTAATATTGTTTTGACGAAGCTTTTTTAATACTTCGAAACCGTTCATTTGAGGAAGCATTACGTCTAAGAGAATGACGTCGAAAATACCGCTCATGGCGTATTCGTATCCGCTTTTGCCGTCATAGACGTTTTCCACTTCGTATTTTTCTTTTTTAAGAACGGCAACAAGTGCGTCGGATAAACTTTGTGAATCTTCAATCAGTAAAATTCTCATATAAAACTCCTGTAAAATTTGTTCGTTGCGTTATAGCCGATTTAACAAAATCTAAATATATAACCGCTTTTAAACAGATTAATAAATTCAACTTAAAAATTTATTAAAACAAATTGAATATTTAAA
>CAMGKS010000099.1 GCA_946056785.1 uncultured Clostridia bacterium | reverse complement strand
GATAAATTTCATATTGCCTCCTTTCAATTTATTATATGTCGTCCCTTTTGAAAAGTGCATAATTTGTAATAAAATGTCAAATTTGTTTTTGCATGATTAATATTTATAGGATAATTAGATTAATAAATGGCAATAAGATATGTGTAATATTGCGACTGCTAAGACCGATATAATTGAAATTATTAAATTTCGGTTTATTCCAATACGATACTGTGAAAATTGAAAATCACTATAAATAAGTAAATAAACGTTGAAACAATTAAAAACCTTGAAACAATCAAAAAAAAGTTGAAACAATCAAAAATCAATTGCGTTAAAATTTTTTTGTTTTAGTTTAAACAACTGTAAAATCGTTTGATAATATGCGTACTAAAACGTGATTTCAGCATAAAACAAAATTGTAGGCTAAAAAAACAAACGGTATGCTAAAACCGAAATTGAAGGGATGGCAAAAAATATTAAATAAAATTTCAACGGAAGTAAAACCGTAAGGGTAAATATAAATTTAGATTGAGAAAAATCGAAAGCGAGTAGTAGAAATTAGTAAATAAAAAATTAACGGAACGAAAACGGAGGGTAAAAAAAATAAGATAAAGCGAAATTAAAATTGTAAGTTGTTAAACGCAAGAAAATTTTCGGCAAAAAAAAATGAGCGACTTTGTCGCTCAAATTTAGTATCGATAATTAAGCACGGTTAACTTTTCCGCTTCTTAAACAACGAGTACAAACGTATTGTGCTTCAACACCGCCGTTATCTGTGACAACCTTCACTTTTTGTACGTTTGGCGCCCAGCTACGTCTTGTTTTACGATGGCTATGGCTAACTAAGTTGCCGCTCATTCTTCCTTTGCCACAAACAGAACATACTTTTGACATATATATATCCTCCTAAACTCTCTTGAACATTGTTGATTTTATCACTAAACAAAATTTTTAGCAAGCATATTTAGGTAAAATCATTTAATTGGTTGCAAAAAGTTGTAATATATTGTAAAATCAGTTTGAAAGGTAAACTTATGTCACTTAAAACGTCAAATAAATATGGGACAATCTCAATAACAGATGATGCAGTCGCTACGGTTTGTTCAAAAGCCGCTGCTGAATGTTATGGCGTCGTTGAATTGGTTTCACGTCGCTTGTCTGACAATCTCAACAGGATTTGGGGCAGAGTTCAGTACGGTAAAGGGATTAAAATCGCTACGGTTGACAATTTGATGTTTATTGAGGTTTTTGTTATATTGAAACTTGGCGTAAATATCGAGGCGGTTAAAGATTCGATTAAGGAATGTATGATTTATACCGCTGAAACTTTTACAGGCATGCGGGTTAAGCATTGCAACGTGAACGTGGTCGGCATAAGAGTTTAAATTTAAAGGATACAAAAATGCAAAGTATAAAGAGCTTAGACTTTAAGAATATGGTCGAGGGCGGTACGAAATCCCTTGATATAAATCGTGCAAAAATTGACGAATTGAACGTTTTCCCTGTTCCCGACGGTGATACCGGGACAAACATGTCGCTTACAATCAATTCCGCTTTGAGAGGCATTAACGAGTGTGAATCCGAATCTCTTTCCGAACTTGCTTTGGCGTTTTCAAAAGGAGCGTTAAGAGGAGCCAGAGGAAATTCAGGCGTTATAACTTCTCAGATAATGAAAGGGTTTGCGGTTGCGCTTAAAGATAAAGACGAAATGACGGCGAGAGATTTTGCCGAAAGTTTGAGAGAGGGCACGGAAATTGCTTACGGCGCCGTTTCGAAACCTAAGGAAGGTACAATTTTAACCGTTATTCGAGTTATGGCTGAAACTGCTATTGCTATAACCAAAAAGAATAAGAATCTTGAAATCGAAGATTTTTTAAATCAGATTATTGCGTCGGGTGAAGATATTTTGGGAAAGACTCCGGATATGTTGCCCGTATTGAAAAAAGCAGGCGTTGTCGATGCAGGCGGAAAAGGTTTGCTTACGATTTTTTACGGTTTTTTGAATGCATTAACCGGCGTGGAAATTACGGCAGAATCTATTCCTGACGGAAATCCTCAAGCTGTTCAGACAGTCAGCGACGATTTTTTCGATAACGACTATGAAAACATTACTTATGCGTATTGTACGGAATATTTCATAACAAACATCAACAGTAAAACAACGCTTTCCGATATCGACGTTTTAAGAGATTCGCTTATGCAAATCGGCGATTGTGTGCTTGTTATCGGCGACCTTGAGCTCATAAAAGTTCACGTTCATACAAACACTCCTGATAAGGCGTTGAAATACGCTTTAAAACTCGGAGAGCTTGACAGCCTTAAAATCGAAAATATGCTTCAACAGCATCGTAAAATCGTTGCGGCTCGTGAGGCTGAAAAACCGAAAGAACAAAAAGAAATCGGAGTCGTTGCCATTTGTGCCGGTAAAGGACTTGCCGACATCTTCAAAGATATCGGTTGCGACCTTATCGTCGAGGGCGGTCAGACTATGAACCCGAGCGTTTACGACATTCTCAATGCTATAAATTCAGTCAACGCAAAGCACGTTTTTGTTTTGCCTAATAACAGCAATATTATTCTTGCGGCGGGACAAGCTAAAGAACTTGCCGATATAACCGTAAGCGTTATTCCTACAAAGTTTGTGCCGGAAGGCTTTTCGGCAATGTTTGCTTTTGATCCTAATGCTTCGGTAGCAGATAACGAAAAAAATATGCTTGAAGCCATAAAGAACGTAAAGACTGCTGAAGTAACGCATGCCGTACGTAATACGAGAATGAACGGTTTTTCGATTAAAGACGGCGATATAATCGGAATTTGCGGAAAAAACGTTAAAGCATGCGGCAGCAATATTTGTGACGTTGTTGCCGATACAATCAACGCTTCAAAATCGGATACGACCGAAATGGTGACGTTGTATTACGGCGAAGACGTAAACGAAGACGACGCCAATGAACTTTTAAGCAATTTGCAAGAAAAATTTCCGGATATCGAGTTTGCCGCATATTTTGGCGGACAACCGCATTATTATTATATGATTTCTCTTGAATGATGCAAAATTTGTTGGACGTTAAAGGCATAGGTCAGAAAACGGCTTTAAAATTAAATGAAATCGGAATTTATAATGTCGCCGATTTAGCATTTACGCTACCTTCCGATTACGTAGATTTTGAATCTCCCGTTTCGTTGAAAAATACGAGGGTGGGAGATTTTTGTTTGTTCAAAGCGGAAGTCGTTGCGATAAGCGACTACAATTTTAAGACAAAAAATTTCAAATTGAAAGTTAGCGACGACGGCAATATATTGAACGTCTATTTTTTCAATCAACCTTATCTTAAAGATAAATTTGCAATAGGCGTCAGCTTTATGTTTTACGGTAAAATTGCTTTAAACAGCGTGTATGGCAGAATGATGATAAATCCTGAATTCGAACCAGCCGATAACGTTAAAAAATTAAAAGGAATTCTTCCGCTATATCCGCTTAAAGGCAAAATTTCTCAGTCTGTTTTCAGAAATATAATTATAGAAATATTCAAAAATTTTTCCGTAACGTCATTTACCGATAGCGTACTTAGTCCGATTTTTTCGGCTATTTATGCGGCGCATTTTCCCGTAAACGTAGATGAAGCCTTAACTGCCGTAAAAAGAATCGCCATTGAAGAATGCGTAAAAGAAATATTGTCGTTTAAATTGTTGAAAGAAGAAAAAATCAAACCGCAAAAATATACGGCTACCGAATTATTTGCCGATTATTCTTTTGAGTTGACAGACAGCCAGAAACTTGCGATTGACGAAATCGTTTCGGATATGAAATCGCTTTCTCCTATGAACAGAATTTTGATTGGCGACGTGGGAAGCGGTAAAACCGCGGTAGCTTTTTCCGCCATAAAATTTTGCGTTGATTCTTCCTATTCGGCAATGATGATTGCACCGACAACGTTACTTGCAAGACAGCATTATGAAAAATTTAAAGCAATTTTCGATATCGATTGTAGATTGATTTGCGGAGAAACGCAAAAGAAAGAAAGAGAATCGATTGCAAAAGACTTTAAATCCGGCAAAATTCCCGTGCTTTTCGGAACGCACAGTTTGCTTAACGAAGCTTTTGTATGCGATCGGTTATCTTTTGTCGTAATTGACGAGCAACAACGGTTCGGGGTAGCTCAAAAAGATAGATTTGCATTAAAAAATCCGTATATCGACGTTTTGACAATGAGTGCAACTCCTATTCCGCGTACCGTTCATTTAGCATTAAACGATGAAATATCCGTTAGCAAAATCGATAAACGTTTTAATTCAAACGTCAAAACGGCAATAGTTTTAGAAAATAAAATCGAAGCAATGTTTGATTATATTCATTCCGAATGCATAAAAGGAAGGCAGGCTTTTATAGTTTGTCCAAAAGTTTATGACGCCGTCGGCGAAGAAATTTATTCGGTTGAAAGAATTGTCAAGAAACTTTTTAACAAGTTTTCAGACGTGGGCTTTGAGGTTTTGTATGGTCAGATTTCACCGCAAAATAAAATTGAAGCGATTAAAAGGTTTGTCGAAAAAAAATCTGCCGTAATTTTTGCCACTTCGGTTATCGAAGTAGGAATAGACGCCCCGACCGCTTCTATTATGGCAATTCTGAATGCGGATAATTTCGGTATTGCCGCTTTGCATCAGTTAAGAGGCAGAGTGGGCAGAGACGGCACTCCTGCCGAATGTTATTTGTGCGTAAATTCCGAAACAAACGAAGAAGGAATAAAACGACTCAAAACCGTTCAAACGGAAACCGACGGATTTAAACTTGCAGAATATGATTATAACATGCGGGGTGGTGGCGACTATTTGGGAATTAGACAGAGCGGTAGGGTGAAAAACCGATTTTCAATGTACGTTGACGACGAAATCTTAACGTTTTCGAATAAAATTGCTTGTGAACTTATTGAAAAAATAGGAAGAAAAGAGTTGTTAGAGCAACTTGAAAGCCGCTATTTAGACGAAATAAAAAACGTTTCAAAATTTTAAAACCGTTTGTTATT
>CAMGKS010000098.1 GCA_946056785.1 uncultured Clostridia bacterium | reverse complement strand
ATAAAGCTATAAACAAATGAATTTTCCCTGCGATCGGTTCAGTTTGACTACGTTCAGTTTTGCGGCTTATAACTGTCTTTCAATGCCACAATCGAGCCGAATCTGTCTTCCGCTTCTTTTACGTAGTATCCTTTTCTTAAAAATTGGAATCTTTCGCCGACTTTTGCTGAAAGCAAAAATTCTTCCGCTTTTCCGTTTATCTTTATAAGGCTGTCCGGGTTCAAGCGATTGCTGAAATCGCCTTCGCCGTCAAGAATAAGGCTGCTGTATTCGTTTATAACAACGTCCTTGCAGGTTTTAGCATTTACCCAATGAATCGTGCCTTTAACTTTCATGCCGGCATTTACGCCGCCCTGCTTGCTATCCTCGATAAGGTCGCAGTGTACGCACGTTACCTTATCGCCTTCCTTTTCAACGCCGTTATATTTAATGATATAAGCTCCTTTAAGACGAACCATGCCGTCCGGTTTAAGGCGGAAATATTTAGGCGGTGGGTCGAGGCTGAAGTCGTCCTGCTCGATATAAAGTTCTTTGCCAAAAGTTATCGTATGAGTGCCGCAACCTTCTTTTTGCGGATTGTTTTCGATTTCGACCTGTTCGCTCTTACCTTCAGGATAATTGTCTATTATGAGTTTAAGCGGATTGAAAACGCACATTGCCCTTAATGCGTTTTCGTTGAGATTCTCTCTTACGCAATGCTCTAATATCGCCATATCAACTTCGCTGTCCGCTTTGGCAACTCCTATTCGGCTGCAAAAATCTCTTATGGCTTCAGGCGGATATCCACGACGACGTACGCCTGAAAGCGTAGACATTCTCGGGTCGTTCCAACCGTCTACAACCTTTTCGTCAACGAGCTTTTTCAAAAAACGCTTGCTCATTACGGTACGGTTTATATTGAGTCTTGCAAATTCTATCTGGCGAGGCTTCTTTTCAAAATCGCAGTTGTTTACAAACCAATCGTACAAAGGACGGTGATTCTCAAATTCAAGCGAACAGAGAGAATGCGTCACTCCCTCGATTGCGTCTTCAAGCGGATGAGCGAAATCGTACATAGGATAAATGCACCACTTATCGCCCGTGCGGTGATGCGTTGCGCGGAGTATTCTGTAAATAACCGGGTCACGCATGTTTATATTCGGCGACGCCATATCGATTTTTGCTCTAAGCGTTTTTGAGCCGTCGGCGAACTTGCCGTCTTTCATTTCTTCAAACAGTTTAAGATTTTCTTCAATCGTGCGATTACGGAACGGAGATTCTATACCCGGGGTTGTAAGCGTTCCTCTGTTTTCGCTTATCTGCTCTGCCGATAAATCGCATACGTAAGCAAGCCCTTTCTTTATAAGTAAAACCGCCTTTTCGTACATTACGTCAAAATAATCGGAAGCGTAA
This sequence comes from uncultured Clostridia bacterium, assembly GCA_946056785.1. Taxonomy (GTDB): domain Bacteria; phylum Bacillota; class Clostridia; order Christensenellales; family CAG-917; genus CAG-917. The sequence continues at coordinate 3,623 of CAMGKS010000098.1, read as the reverse complement.
AGCTCTCTGTCCCAAGTGTATCCAAGCCATTTAATATCTTCTTTTATCGATTCAACGTATTCAACGTCTTCTTTTGACGGATTAGTATCGTCGAAACGAAGATTACATTCGCCGTTAAATTTTTCTTTAATACCAAAATTTATCGATATTGCTTTTGCATGTCCGATATGCAAATATCCGTTAGGCTCAGGCGGAAAACGGGTTATTATCTTTTCATGTTTTCCCGACTCTAAGTCTTTTACGATTATGTCTTCAATAAAGTTGTTTGCTTCCATATGTTATCCTTTACATCCGCAACTGTGCGGAAAAATTATTTTTTTAGATTGAACCGCCATTTTTCCGTTTTCTTCCGTAAAACCGAATTTTTTAAGACGTTCGTCGACTTTATCGACAACGACAACGTAATCGTTTAGCGACAGTTTGTAAAGCAACGTTCTGAAAAAGAAATCACGGCTTCCGAAATCATCGTATTCCGGAAGAATTGAAAGATTGTCGATTGTTACTTCTTCGTCTATCGTCATACGACTTACCCCGACGGGCTTATCGCCGTCAAGCAACACAAAATTTGCTCCTTTAACTTCGCCCAAATTCAGTTTTTCGTAAAGAGCGGATAAAACGCTTTTATCGGTTGTAAAAATTACTTGTTGCATATATAAATTTTATTACTGTGACGGAACGTTGTCAACTTTTTACAACCATATCCATTGCTTAATATTTATTTTGCTTTTTGCTCTTTGCCGTTTTAACCTGAATTTAACGTTACGCTTTTTGTTATCAAACGGCTAACTTTTGCTTTTTATGCTCACAAATTGACAAAAGCGTTTAAGCTTGAAGTTTTCAATTATATTTTACCGCACGACTATATTTACGCTTTACGTTTTATAAAAATATAATGCGTCTTACGGCGCATTATACTTTAGTCGAATTTATTCTTTTATCGCTTTTTCAAGCATCGCACTTTTGACGTCGCTTCTTATCGGAGCTTTCTTTATCGCTTTTATCATAGCCTCTTTATCTTTTGCCCTCTTGATCTTATAAAAAGCCAACCACCTTAAAGGGAAGAAAATATGATAATCTTGCATAACCGCTTTTACTTCTTCGAGAAGGTCAGCCGACTCTTTAAACTTCATATCGCTAAATTCAACGGTATGCGGCATTCCGTCTAAAACGAGACTATCGACTTTTAAGTCGGTTTCTTTTCCGTCGACTTTAATTTTTGCGTCGATAAGGTTTTGAACGCATATCGTCTGCCTTTTCAAAGCGTCGATTTTACCGCTTATTTCAACCGTCAGTTTATCGCCGTTTAAAGTCTGCTTATACGTTATTTCGCCCTTTTCGTCGTATAACGTATATTCTCCGTTGCCTGCCCACAGTTTAACCGTAAGGTCGTCAAAATCAAGTTTGTTGGTCTTTCCGTTGCTAAGCATAGGAACAATTGCGCCCGCTTTTGCAAATACCGGAATATCGTCTAACTTACGCCAAACTTTTATCGTTCTGCCGCCGACGTATCTGTCGTTTGTGAAGAAATCGAACCACTCGCCCTCAGGCAAATATACCTTTTCTCCCGCACGGTTAAAATGCTTTCTTATTTTGGACGTTATCGGACAAACCAATAATTCACTGCCGAAATAATACTCGTTCTTTATCTTGTACGCTTGCTTTTCGGAATGCTTATAATAAAGCGGAGTCATCAGTGGCTCGCCCTTTTCGTGCGTAAGTTTGTTTGCCGTATAGAGATATGGAAGCAGTCTGTGCCTCAAACGCAAAAAGTCTTCCGCAATTTCGTCAACGTCACGCCTGTAAAGCCAAGGTTCCTTGCCGGTAAATTCCCCGCTCGAACTGTGCAAACGGTTTATAGGCGAAAAGACGCCGAATTGCAACCATCTTAAATAAAGCTCGTCACGCCCCTTTCCTAAAACGTGTCCGCCTATATCATGCGACCACCACGTATATCCGACGTTCGTAGCGTTTACCGTAAAATACGGCTGAAATTTCAAACTTTTCCAGGCTATTATGCAATCACCCGAAAAACCTAACGGATAGCGATGCGAACCGATGCCTGCATATCTTGACAAAATGAGTCCGTCTCCGTTTTTGACGCTGTCCAGGAAATGATAATGATTTAAAAGCCAAAGCGGGTCAAGTCCTTTTACCTTCGACTTTTTTCCCTGTTGCCAGTCTATCCACCAAAAATTTACGCCGTCTTTTTCATACGGGTGATGAAGAACGTCAAAATAAGAGGTGATAAACTTCGGGTCGGTCATATCGAATTCGACCGTTTTTTTCGTCGACGGGTCTATTCCGTTTGCCTTTGCCATTTCAGGATACATATCCTCAAAAGCTCTGACTCCGTCACGAGGGTGAATATTCAACGTAACCGCCATACCCATAGAATGGAGAGTGTTTAAAAATCTTTTATAGTCCGGGAACAAATTCCTGTTCCAACTGTAGCCCGTCCAGCCGGCTCCCTGCAAAAGATTGGACGCTTTATACTCTTTCGGAATTTCTTTTACCCAATGCCAGTCCATATCAACCGTTGCGACGCCGATAGGTATTTCCCTTTCGACAAACTTATTCATAAGGTCGATATAAGTCTTTTCGGAATACGGATAATATCTCGACCACCAGTTTGTCAAAGCATATTTAGGCAAAAGCGGCGGATACCCCGTAAGGGCAAAGAAATCTTCAAGACAGGCAGAATAATCTATGCCGTAAGCGAAAACGTAATAGTCGCCGCCACCCTTTTCCCTTTCAGACAAAGTTCCGTCCGAATTTAAAAGAAAAGATTTGGAATCGTCATAAATGCTGACTCCGCCTTTTGCCATAATTCCTTTTCCGAGTTTAACTTTGCCTAATCTGAAATCTAAAGTCCTTATTGTTCCGCCCAGATTGCCGCCGTCACTGAGTTTCTGTTTGGTTTTCAGGTCGGTAACTTCTATTGCCTGCAAAACCGCGTCGTAACGAAACAATACGCTTCTTGTCTTTATAACCGTCACGGTTTTATTGCTTTTTACAACTTCAAACTGCGGATTACCAAACGAGCGGCATATCACGGCTTGCGAAGGACTGTCGGTAAAATTTTTTTGCTCAATGCGAAAAAGCCTATCGGTAATTACGCTTACTCGATAGCCTTTTTGCATAATGACTTTTTTATCTTCAATTTTTTCGGCATCAATAAAAAATCTTTCCATATTACGCTTTAAACAAAATAGCAAGGAATTTGCAAGGCTTGCCGCCCGTTGCAATCATTCCGTGTGGTTTAGATGAATCATAGTAAACCGTGTCGCCGGCGTTTACCACGTCTTCGTGTCCGTCGATAGAAATTTTAAGACTTCCTTCCACTACGTAATCCATTTCCTGACCTGCATGAGTAGAAAGAATTATAGGTTTATTCTGTTCATCATCGCTGTATGGAGCGGTTACCATAAAAGGCTCGCCGAGTCTTCCGCAAAAATTAGACGCGAGATGCTGGTAGACAAAACTCTGACGACGTTCGACCTTTAAACCCTCGCCTGCTCTGACAATGCTGTAACCTTTAAGTTTCGGCGTATGTCCGGTAAAAAGCGCCGTTACGTCGATTCCGAGCCGTTCGGCACATTTACAAAGCATCGTAACGGAAAAAT
>CAMGKS010000097.1 GCA_946056785.1 uncultured Clostridia bacterium | reverse complement strand
AATCAGCCACGTGCTGCAAGAAATTTATCTTTAATTTATTTTATAAATTAATTTTCCCCTTTGTCAACGTTATCGGAATTTTCGCTTGTTACGGCTGCCTTTTTCTTTTTGATAACTACAATAGATATTGTAGCGGCAATTCCTGCGGCTACGACGACGCATGCAACGGATATGCCTGCAATTGCCCCCGCTGAAAGTCCTAAGTTTTCAACTTCGAGCGTGACAGTACCCAAAGTGATTGTTTCGTCGCTTGTAATAAGTTTGACGGTGTAGGTAACAGGAGCTTTTTTATTTGCTACAAGGTTTGTCACAACGTTTCCGTTTGCATCGTAGAATTTGATAGATTGACCTTCTTGAAGGGTGACGCCACTCATATCAATCGACGCTTCGAGATTGTTTTTGTCGACTTTTATCGTTGAGTTAAGTTTCAAAGCGGTTCCGTTGATTTTGATAGCGTTTGTAGCACTTGCGATATCGCCGAGTTCTTTTGTGATTTTGAGTTCACCGAATACGGTAAGTTCACCATCGGCGTATTTAACGTCTTTTATTGTAAGTTTATCGCCGTCGACGCTGAAATATGCAAAAGTTTGATAAGAAAGCGTTTCGGCAATCGTTCTGTTATCATCGATAAGACCTTGGAAAGCTTCGTTTCCGAGATATTCGTAATATTTGTTTCCGATTGTTCCGATAGTCATGTAAACAACGCCGTCTTTGTTTACGACAAAACCGTCTTTATTTGTGGCACCGAAAGTACCTTCGCCGTTTTCATCGATAAAGTTAGTGCTTGAATAAGTATGGTCATGACCTTGAATAACGACGTCGACTCCGTATTTTGCAAACACTTTGGTAAGTTGTTCACGCATTTTTACGACTTCAGGGTCGTTAGTGTGCGAACCGACCGAATATAAGCTCTTATGCAAAACAACGAAAGTCCATGTTGAATCATTGTTTTCGAGGTCGTTTTCGAGCCATTCAAGTTGAGTTGTTCCGAGTCCGTCTTTGCCGTCGCTGTCATTTGTGTTCAAAACGATGAAGTGCGAATTTCCGTAAGTGAAGGAATAATACATTCCGTCTTCGATGTTTTGAGCGTCAGGAGCAGTTTGCGTAAGGAAGTTTCTGAACGAGTTAGAGCCGCTTTCGTGGTTGCCGGCAGCCATAAACACGGTGGTGTTGGCATAGTATTCAACCAAAGTATCCAATGCAAGACTCCATTGCAAATAGTTTTTGCCGTTGTCTGTCATATCGCCGCCGTTGGTTATAAAGCTGTAACCGTTAAATCTGCTGTCGGCAGCAATTTTGTCGAAGACCGCTTTTGTAACGTCGTAATTTGATTGAAGCGTGCCTTGCGGGTCGGAAATAGCAAGGAAATCGAAAGCTTCGTCGCTGTCGGTTGCTAAAGCGGTTTTAAACGAGAAGACTTTTTCGTTTGAGCCGATTGTAGCCGTCGGAGCGACAGAGTAGTTTGCTTTTGTATTGTCGCCTTTAACGAGATATACATAATCTGTTAACGAATAATATTTAACGGCATTGTTTCCGTAGAATTCTTCTTCTTCGACGTTGTAGAGGCCTTTTGTAATTCCGTATACACGATATTTATAGGTCGTGTTTGCACTAAGACCGCTTATGGTAATCATGTTGTGGTTGTAGAACATAACGCTGTTTGTTATAGCGGCGTCACGGTCGGTGCTTCCGTAGGTATATTCCGTTTTATCTACTTCATAATCGACTTCGCCGTGCGTAAGGCAAAGAACGCCGAGGTCGATAAGCGGAACGTAAGACGGAACGGCAAGAGATTTCATTTCGATTTTTACGCCGTTTCCCGCAGTAATCGAGTTTTTGAAGCTGTTAAGGTATTTTCCGCTTTCCATTTTATAAGACGTAGAATCTTTTTCGTAGGTAGCAATTCCCGGAAGTGTCGAAAGTTCGGCAATAAGATTTCCATCGTTATCGAACACTTGAATGAAAGCGTAAACTTCTTCTGCGGTATAGAAACTTATATCGAAAGCAGTCTGCGGAGCTTCGTTATCGAAAGCTGCGATAAAATGGTTTGGAGTTCTGCCGTTTTCATAATCGGCAACGTTTGCGGAATACGGAACGGCTTGACCTTGAACGTAGGTATATTGCGTTTCGCCAATTAAAGCATAATTTTCTACTGCTACGTTGTTTCCGGTTGTGTAACGGAGCGGTACAGGGATAGAACAAAGCTTTTCGACTGAAATAGTTCCGTTCGTTCCGTAAGTATTAATAAGTTCTTGCGTAATAGGAACGATATCTGCCGTTTCATCGGTTGAGAATGCTACAAGTATTTGTTCGACGTATCCGCCAAGGTTAGTGTAGAGAGCGTCGGTCATATATTTGCCGATGAAGTCTTCTGCAAAATCGATTAGCGAACCGTTTCCGATAGAAATTCCGAAATTGTCTTCAAGAATAGAGTCGATAAGACCGCTTACGATTGAAGAAACTAAAACGTCTTCAAGTCTGAAGTTGCTTACGGTGATTTCATCAGATTGAATAAGTCCGGCAACCATGTTGAAAAGATTGTTAAGTTGGTCAATCTTCTTTTGGTTTGTTCCGTATTTTTCAATGAGCGATGAGAAATCGAACTTAAAGGTGTAGAGCTGTTTGATAAGCGACGTATCCTGAGTGAGAAGCGGGCTGATAAGCGTATTGAGCAAATCGTCGACTAATTTACCGCTATTTGCTTGCTGGCACATATCTTTTAATGCGTATGCGTAAAGTTTGTCGGCTTCTAAAATATTCAATTCAGGAGTATAAAGGTGGTCAATGCCTTGAAGTTCGGTACCCGAATTGTGGCGAGTGATAATTTGTGCCGCAATTTTTTTTATGTTTAATTTTGCCCCTTCTTTGCCAAATTCTTTGTTAAGGAACGGTTGTACAATCTGGTCTACAAAATCGATGGCGTTTTCCGCGGTGAATTTTTCGCCGGTAAGATAGTTTGTGATTGACTTGAAATCGATATTGTACAAAATTTGGTCGATAAGCGAATCGGCAACGTCATAGAGGATAGGACCGTAATCGGCAAATCCGGAAAGCAAGCTGTTATTCTTTGCCATTTGCGAGAAATCGTTGACAAGGAATTCTTTAAGAGTTGCTTTGACTTTATCTATCATTTTAAAGCTGACGAAATTTTCAAGCATTCTGTCGATAAGTCTGTTGTAAATATCTTCGCTGATATATTCGTTATAACTGTCTACGCTGAGTTTGTCATAGAAATAGCAATAAGTAAAGTAGTCTGGATTTAAAGCAAATCTTGCTTCGAATTTTTGCTGAGCCGTCATTTCTTTGGTTATAGAGGCACTGTCATTCCAAGCGGCGGCAGTCGTAATGTTTTGAGAAGGAGCTTCTTTAAGCTCTTCGAGAATTTTAAGGTTGGAGGTTACGTCCTCAACGAGATATCCGTCGTTAGAATAATTTCTGACAAACTGCATAATTCTTGTAGGAGAAGCGTAGCTTATGGTAGAACCTGTTTGATAGTCGTACAAAACTTTTCCGTTTACGTCAACGTAGCTTTGCATGTCGCTAGTATGCATATGACCTGAATAAGCGTAGCGGATACCCATTTGGCAAAGACGTTTTGCAATGTATTCCCAGTTGTAAAGCGTAAAGTCTTTTACGATTTCGTCTTCCATATCGAAGTGTGGCAAGAAGTTGTGGTGGGCTGCAATTATAAAGGTTTCTTCATAAGTCGTAAGGTGAGTGTTACCAAAATTTGCAACACTTGCGTTTTCAGGTTTCGTCAAACTTTCGACCCAATCGATAGCGGCTTCGGTAATTCTTCCGCCCGTAATGTGGTCATAGCCGGTATTATAGAAAATATCGGTATCGTTTTGAAGCAAAGTCGCCAATTCGCCTAAACTCTTAATTGCAATGTATTCATTGTTATTTATATAAAAATATTTTGGAGTTACGTTTGTTCCGAAATCGTTAATCGATATATTGTTTATTTCCGCATTCGAGAGAGCTACAGGAATAACGTCTTCGGTTTCTTCACGTTCAGACGAATCCATCATAAACAGCGTATAGCCGGTTGATACGCTCTTTGTAGAATCGGAGAAGAAATTGATAGCGTATGACAAAACGTTGTTTGAAGCGTCGATAGTAAGATAATCTTTGTCGGTAACGATTTCGCTGTTTGCCAATTTGTTTGCAATTTTTTGCAAAGCGTCTGAATAATAAGTAATTTTGATATTATCGGCTAAAGAGCTTGTTACGTATGAACCGGTGTAAATGCTATACCAGTATTCAGGGTCGTTTTTGCTTCCTGCGTAAGTTTCGATTTTGGTGTTTGCAACGCTTTGAGTAAGCGAGCTGTACGTAGGGTATCCGAGACTTTCAAATACCTGAGCAAAAGTTTTTGTATCTAAGGTATCCGTAGGCATTGAATGTCCGTCGGCAGAACCGGTTTGCAAACTGTTATCGTAGACGGAAGCGTTGCCGTTATAAAGGTCGTGGTTGCCCGGTATGGCGAATACCTGGAAATATTCCCAAGGGTTATTGCCGTCACTGTCTTCGATAGCTCTCATTGAGTTTTGCAAATATCTGAGTGCGTTTGCAACGTCTATTAAGGCTATACGTTCGCTGTTTTTGGAAAGGTCGCCGGTGGTAATCAAAACGTCCGGAATGGCGTCGATTTCGTTTGCGTCACCGCTTAAAGCAGCGGCTTGAGCTTTTGAAATAAAATTCTGAATTACGGCTGAAAGAACCATACCGCTTTCGGTAACGAGTTTCGTATCGCCGTACGTATCAGTGTTAAAGTCGGAACTTAACCACGATTCGTCGGTTTTATCGATATATTTGATGTTGCCTAATTCATCGTGATAGTAAGCATAGCAATAGTCGAGCGAGAAATAGTGAATATCGCTAAGCTGTGCCATTGTAAAAGTTTCTTTTACGCCGGTAAGGCTGTCGGAATTTGCCAATGCCGCAGTTGAAGTCGTGCTGATGCCTATAACGAGAAATAGAGAAAGCATCAAAACGACGGCTATAAGCAATGGTAAATTTTTTTGTAAAATTTTGCTCATATTTTCCTCCAATAAAAATTTCTTATAGTTTGTTTATAAAATGCTTGCGCAGGTTGTACGTTTGTGTTTTACAATTTGAATTGCGTCGAATCTTTTGCAATTTAGCTTTGCATTATATTACTTTGCATTATAATGTAGAT
>CAMGKS010000096.1 GCA_946056785.1 uncultured Clostridia bacterium | reverse complement strand
TAATTTTCAACTAATTTTTCTACTTATTTAATTTTTAAGAAATAAATTTTAGCATAAGCCGCAACTTCTAAGGAATTTATCGAACGCCGCCTGACCGATTTCGTCGTTTTTGAATACACCCGTCGTTTCCAGAATGCTTTCGCATGCGGTGTTAATTGCGTTTATAACAACGTCTTGAGCACGCTCAGGAGTAAGCGCGGTGCCGTTATCCTGCACAAGTTGAGCAATCATGCCGAGATGTTTTGAAAGCGGATTCGATTCTTCGGAAAGGGCTTTAAAGTCAAGCGGAGTTTTGCCCGTAAGGATATCTTCGATTTCCGCCGCTTCTTTTGAAAGTCTGCCCGGAAGAATAAAAAGTCCCATGGCTTCGATTATGCCGATCGATTCCTTTTTAATATTATGCAAATTTTCGCTAGGGTGGAAAAGGCCGAAAGGACGTTCTTTGGTAGTACGGTTATTTCTTAAAATAAGGGCAAAGCTGTATTCGCCGTTGTCGTTTATCTGAAGAGTAGGAGTTACCGTGTTATGTTCCGTTTTGACGCCGTTTTCTTCGGTATACGCCAAAATGCCTACAGATTCGTCGGAATAGTTTTCCCATGCCGTATGTATAAGAGCGGCAACTTTTACTGCGTCAGATTCGTTTTTAGATTCGATTTTTACAACCGAGTTATACCAATCTAAAATCGAAACGTTAACGTTCGGATAGCCTTCGAGTTTGTAGAATTTCCTTGATTTTGCACTCAGCATAGGTAAAACTTTGCTTCCGCCCTGATAATGGTCGTGTGCCAGAATGCTGCCGCCGACAATAGGCAGGGCTGCGTTTGAGCCTATGAAATAGTGCGGAAAGAGTTTTACGAAATCTGCCATTCTTTTAAAAGAATTTATATTGATGTGCATAGGACGATGCTCTTCGCTGAACGCTATGGCGTGATTATCGAAATATACGTAAGGAGAATATTGCATAAACCAATTTTCGCCGTTAAGTTCTATCGGAATGGTACGGAGAGTCTGGCGAGCAGGTTTCGAGGCGTTTCCCGCCCATCCGACGTTTGACGGGCAAAGCATACATTTAGGGTATCCCGAATTGCAAAGTTTTGCACGTTTGACTTCTTCAGGGTCTTTTTCGGGTTTTGAAAGATTTATCGTAATTTTGATTTTGCCAAGTTTGCCTTCGAATTCCCATTTAAGATTTTTATCTATGTCAACTTTACGGATATAATTAGAATTTATGCAAAAATTAAAAAACCAGTCGGTGCTTGCCTTAATTCCGCTTTGAGCGGCTATATCGTCAAAAGTTTCGATAACTCTTGAAGGCGTCGGTGTGACTATACCCATTATTTTCGTTTCGAAAAGCAGTTTGTCAAACTGACTGCAAAGATTGTTTTTTACGGCATAGTCAGTCATGTCGTCAAGTATTTCCTGAATCGGAGCCTGAGCGGTTTCGCCTTCAAAAGGTGAGTCGACTTTGAGAAGGTCAAGAAGGTAATTTCTTGCAAGCATTACGTCGTCTTCTAAGAAATTCAATTTTTTTTGCGAGTAGATGAGAAGTTGTTCAATGCGTTCTTTAATTTCCATGTTTCACCTGAATAAATAATAATAAAAATGTATTGAATAAGTGTTTGCAAAAAGTATTGCAAAATTTGCCTTGTATGATATAATCTACACATAATATTATACATTGCCGAGGGGTACATGACAACTGTTAAACAAGAAAAATATTTTGACAAATTTGAAACGGATAAACTTTTAAACGATTTGTACGGCGAAAATTCCCCCGAACTCGAATTAAGACTTAACAATTTAATCGATACGTTTAAATCTAATTTCAGTTTGACGGGAGAGGCTATGATTTTTTCTTCTCCGGGCAGAATTGAAATATGCGGAAATCACACCGACCATAATCACGGAAAAGTTATGGCGGCGGCTGTAAGCGTTGATATCCTTGCCGTGGTAATGCCTACCGACGACAACGTTGTGTCGGTTGACAGCGACGGCTATCCGAGAATGACAGTTGACCTTAAAGATATATCATTTAAAGAAGAAAACAAAGGCACTTCGTTTGCTTTGATTCAGGGAGTAGCCGATTATTTTGTAGCTCACGGCTATAAAGTCGGCGGATTCAGAGGGGCGTTTACCAGCAGAGTCCCGAAAGGAGCAGGCGTTTCTTCGTCGAGTGCTTTTGAAGTGTTGGTCGGTGAAATTTTCAACGTGCTTTATAACGACGGAAAAATTTCAGCCATGGAAAAAGCCAAGGCTTCGCAATATGCCGAAAACCGTTATTTCGGAAAGCCTTGCGGTTTGATGGATCAGGCAGCCATCGCTTTGGGCGGCGTAAACTTAATTGATTTTAAGGATACGGACAATCCGATAGTCGAGCCGGCATTGTGGGAGAACGATCAGCTTGATATCTTTGTCATAAATGCAGGAGGCGACCATAGCGATTTAGTAGACGATTATGCAGGTATTTTAAACGATATGAAAAACGTTGCGAAATTTTTCAGTGTAGATTGCCTGAGAAAGACTACAAAGGCAGACGTTTTGAAATTTTCAAACACTTTAAGAGAAAAATTGAGCGGCAGAGCGGTTTTGAGAGCGTTACACTTTTTTGAGGAGTGCGATAGAGTCGATGAAGCTCTTATAGCCCTAAAAAACAAAGATATCGGTAAGTTCCTTGACGTTATAAACCGTTCGGGCGATTCTTCATGGCGTTTGTTACAGAATCTTTATCCGCCTTGCGACGTCGAACAATATTTGCCTTTTGCAATAACCGTGTGTAAGGAGTCGGGTCTTTGCGAGGCGGTAAGAGTTCACGGCGGCGGTTTTGCCGGAACGATACTTGCTTTCGTCAAAAAAGAAAATTCCGAAAAATTTAATGCAAAAATGGCAAATAATTTCGGCAGCGACTGTGTTTTTAAATTGACTGTAAGAAAAGACGGTGCAATAAAAGCGGCAGAGGTAAGATTATGAATTTGACGTTTGCGTTTTCGGCGGCTGAAGCGTTCAGGATCGGAAATTTAAGTATAGAATGGTACGGTATAATTTTGACGCTTGCAATGCTTAGTTGTCTGGTATACGGATTGTTTGAAGGACGCAGAATCAATTTGTCAAAAGACGACGTGCTGGAATTGTTTTTATGGATAATTCCGCTTGCGATAGTGTTTGCAAGATTTCTTTACGTTATCGTTCGTCCGGAAGAATATTTCCCATGGAACAGCTGGTCGGACTTTGTACATGCGATAGCTATATGGGAAGGCGGCATTACGATTATCGGCGGACTTATCGGCGGTATATTGGGCGGTGTAATCTTCTGGTTCAGACACCGTGATAAATGCACTATACCGCAACTTATAGATTTGATTGCTCCTACGCTTTTACTTGCTCAGTCGTTGGGACGTTGGGGAAATTTTGTCAATCAGGAAGCATACGGACTTGCCGTTCCGGCAGGTTTTCCGCACGGGCTCCCTTTCAGCGTTTATATAGATTATTGCGGTTCATCGCTTTGCAATTGCGGCGGAGCCGGCGGTTGGCATTATGCGACTTTCCTTTATGAAGCTATATGGACGTTTGTCGGGGCAGTCGTTTTTTACGTAATATGGCGTAAAAACAAAAAATTCCCGGGCATTTTAGGATTTTTATATTTATTCTGGTACAATCTTATAAGGGCGTTACTTGAATATTTAAGAATTGACGCCGTGCCTGAAACGCAGATTCTCTGTTACGTGATTTTCCCGTTGTCGCTTGCGCTTGGAATAGTTTACGTTGTTCTGAAATCGGTGCACGATAAGGTTAAAAGCAAACTTGACGCAGGAGAAGTCGTTGACGTTGATCGAGCCGATTATAAAATATACAAATTCGTTGCGTTTGTATGGAAGAAAATCAGTTTGAATAAGATCGGTCAACCGGTTATCGATGAAGACAGAATCAATATCGAAGATATGAAAGGTTCTGTCGTGGCGGAATTCGACAGCTATGAAATAATGAAAGCAAGCGAAAATCGCAAAGAATCGGTTTCAGACAAAAAAGAAAAAGATAAGGAAGAATAATGATTGTAAGCCGACTTTTGATAGTCGGCAAAAGAACGGACTAAACGCAGTTCCGTTGGTATAATTTTAATATGATATAATTTTATATCGTTAAAATCGTGCTTATGCGGGTTGAGATACTATAAGCCGAAACTGTTTAATTTAAGCGGTATCGGCGTTGAAAAGGTGAATATGAGAAATTTAACGCTATTGACAGATTTTTATGAACTTACGATGATGAACGGTTACCTTAAATGCGGTACGGCAAACCGTAAAGCCGTATTCGACGTTTTTTACAGAGGCGTAGGGGGATTTTCCTATGCCGTTGCGGCGGGTCTTGACCAAGTCATAGACTATATAGAAAATCTTCATTTTGATAACGACGATATTGAATATTTGCGTTCGTTGAATACTTTTGATGAGGAATTTTTAACGGCACTGAAAAATTTCAAGTTTACCGGTGATATAAAGGCTATTCCCGAAGGAACGATTGTTTTTCCGTACGAACCTCTTTTAACGGTTACGGCAACGCTTTTTGAAGCTCAACTTTTAGAAACGGCCGTATTGACGTTTATCAATCATCAAACGCTTATTGCCACGAAAGCGTTAAGACTTTGTGAAAGCACGAAAGCACAGATACTTGAATTCGGTCTGAGACGCGCTCAAAACGCCGACGCCGGAATTTACGGGGCAAGGGCGGCATATATAGGCGGTTGTCGTTCGACTTCCAACGTTTTGGCAGGCAAGATGTTCGATATTGCGGTAAAGGGCACGCATGCGCATAGTTGGGTTATGTCTTTTCCGGACGAACTCACGGCGTTTCGCAAATATGCCGAAATTTATCCCGACGGTTGTTTGTTGCTTGTCGACACTTACGACACTTTGAAATCGGGCGTGCCTAATGCTATTAAAGTGTTTGACGAGCTGAAAGCAAAAGGTTATAAGCCGCTGGGCATAAGGCTGGACAGCGGAGACCTTGCTTATTTGTCGAAAAAAGCGAGAGTTATGCTTGACGAAGCGGGGCATAGCGACGTCAAAATTTTCGCTTCGGGAGATATAGACGAGGACGTTTTGCTTGCATTGAGTACTCAGGACGCAAAGATAGATATTTACGGAATAGGTACCAGACTAATAACAAGTTACACCAATCCAAGTTTAGGCGGTGTTTATAAACTTGCCGCAATGGAAGATAAGGA
>CAMGKS010000095.1 GCA_946056785.1 uncultured Clostridia bacterium | reverse complement strand
AACTTAAAGAAGCCGACGATTTGAATCGTTCGTTTCATCTTTGCGTTACAAACATAAAAAATACTAAACCAAAAAGATTCAAAAAGGCAAACAAACTTTAAGATTAAACTTTGAGGGAACTAACATGACAGGTGCAAAAATATTGCTTAAATCATTGACCGAACTTAAAGTGGATACGATTTTCGGATATCCCGGTTCGAGCATTTTGCCTGTTTACGACGCATTGTCTGAATTCCCGTTACGCCACGTACTCACCGCTCACGAAATGGGAGCAGGATTTGCCGCAAGCGGAATGGCAAGAGCTACGGGCAAACCGGGAGTCGTTATAGCCACGTCGGGACCGGGCGCGACAAACCTTGTTACGGCTATTGCCGACGCATTTATGGACAGCGTTCCGCTTATCGCCATAACCGGAAACGTTGAATTGAAAAATCTCGGACACGATTGTTTCCAGGAAGTCGACATTTTCGGTATGACTATGCCGATAGTTAAATACAGCTATATCGTAAAATCGGTTAACGACCTTGAAAAAATTATTTTCGAAGCGTTTGAAATTGCAACCACGGGAAGAAAAGGACCCGTGCTAATCGATATTCCTTTCGACGTATTGAAAGACGAAACCGATTATTGCGGAAACTTTTCAAGATTGCCTGTATCTTCTTCATACGATTTAAAAGACGTTGAAAAAATCGCAAACTTAATAAACGATGCTCAAAAACCTTTCCTATATCTCGGCGGCGGAGGGGTCGACTATTCGGATAGAATTATCGAATTTGCCGATTTAATTAAAGCTCAGATCGGCGTCAGTTTTATGGCGTTGGGCAGCGTGCCGTCAGATCATAAAGGATACGTCGGAATAGTAAGCGACGACAACAAACCGCTGCAAGAGATACTTTCCGCTAGCGACATTGTTATCGCTCTCGGAGCGAGATTCAACAGCAGAATTTCGGCTTTCGACAAAATCAAAAACAAAACTATAATACAAATTGATATAGACGGCGCGGAAATCGATAAAAACGTTTTGTGCAATAATTATTTAATTGCAGACATAGGCACGGCTCTCGATAAACTTATGCCGCTTTTAAAAGAAAAAGAAAACAAAGAACTTCAAAACCTATCCCCCGTCGTAAAAGGAAGAGGCAAGGAAATTATTTTTGAATTGTCAAACTTCCTACCCGACGATGCGGTTATAATAACCGACGTCGGACTACATCAGATATGGACGGCATGCACTTATCCGTTCAAGAAGCCTCGCACGTTCATCACAAGCGGCGGACTCGGCGTTATGGGATTCGGCATGGGAACGGCAATCGGAGTTGCGCTTGCCACAAATAGGAAAGTCGTTTTAATAACGGGAGACGGCTCGCTGAGAATGAACGTCGCCGAATTCGAAACCGCCGTAAAACTGAAAATCGACCTTACAGTCATTTGCATGAACAATTCAAGCCTGGGACTAATCAAAAAAATTCAGTCAAAATTTTACGGAAAACGTTTCGTCGAATGCGACGAACCTAAACTGAATTTCGCAAACCTTGCAAAAGCTTACGGCGGCGAAGGCATTACGCTATCACGCACGGCTAACGTCAAAGAGGCACTTGAGCAATCTTTAAAAATGAAAAAGCCGCTCATTATTGATTGTGAAATTTCTGACAAGGAGTTTTAATATGATAAAAAACAATAAAACGGAAAGACATATAATTTCTATACTTACCAAAAACCAACCGGGTGTATTGTCAAGAATATCGGGTTTGTTTTCCCGCAGAGGGTACAATATCGACGGACTTACCGTTTGTGCCACTGAAGACGAAAGCTACTCACGCATGACAGTTACCGTTTCGGCTACCGAACAAACGGCAAATCAGATCGTCGAACAACTTAAAAAACAAATCGACGTAATTAAAGTTCTCGACTTAAAAAGCGGAGACGTTGCTTTAAGAGAATTGCTGCTTATTAAAGTCAACGCAGGAGCAAAAGAGAGAAGCGAACTTTGCGATTTGTGCACTATTTTTAAAGCTAAAGCACTTGACACCACGCAAAGCACAATGATGTTTGAACTCACCGGAAACACTTCTAAAATCGACGCTTTTATAGACGTCCTCGTTCCTTACGGAATAATTGAAATGGCACGAACCGGAGGTGCGGCACTTGAAAGAGGAAAAAATGAAAATTAAAATTTTTGACACTACTCTCCGTGACGGAGAACAAGCTCCCGGATTTACAATGCATCCGAAGGAGAAATTAGATATCGCCTTAAAACTTGAAAGCATGAAAGCGGACGCTATCGAAGCAGGTTTTCCCGCAAGTTCGAAAGCCGATTTTCTCAGCGTCAAAGAAATAAGCGAAAACATAAAATACTCATCGGTTGCCGCTCTTGCAAGGTCCACGACGTCAGATATAGATTGTGCGTGGGAAGCCGTAAAAGACGCAAAATTTCCGATTATTCATACTTTTATAGCGACAAGCCCTATCCATCTTAAATACAAATTGAAGATGACCGAAGACGAAGTGCTTGACTCTATCGCTTTTCACGTTAAATATGCAAAAAGCAAATGCCCTTTTTTGAAATACGCTTTTGAAGACGCAACCAGAACTCCAAAAGAGTTTTTACTGAAAGCTATCAAAACCGCCGTTAAAGCAGGGGCAGATTGCATCAATATCGCAGATACGGTGGGCTATTCCACACCGAAAGAAACGTCCGAATTAATATCGCTTATAAAGTCGGAAGTCGACGTGAAAATCAGCGTTCATTGTCACAACGATTTAGGACTTGCAACGGCAAATACCCTTGCGGCAATAGAGGCCGGGGCGAATGAATTCGACTGCTCGATAATCGGTCTTGGGGAAAGAGCGGGAAACGCTTCACTCGAAGAAGTCGTGATGGCAATCAAAACACGCTACCCTCAATTTGAACTTTCAACCGAAACAAAACAAATTTACAGTGCGTCAAAACTCGTATCCAGCATTGTCGGCATAAAATTGCCGCCTTTTAAAACCATCGTAGGTTCAAACGCTTTCGCTCACGAAGCGGGTATTCACCAACACGGAGTACTTGAAAACAGAGCTACCTACGAGCTTATGAACCCTGACGATATAGGTATTCCGCAAAACAAACTCCTTCTCGGCAAACACAGCGGCAAACATGCGTTTTTAGAGCTTATCGGCGAAATGGGATATTCTCTCACCGATGAAGAGACGGCTTTTTATTTCGAAAAATTCAAAGAGCTTGCCGAACGCAAAAAAATCGTAACACGCCGCGACATCGACGCTTTGTTAATCAATTTATCAAGACATGCCATAAAAAGAACTTATACTCTCACCGACTATGAAATTATGTCTTACAAAAATCAGGCGACTGCCGAAATTACTCTTTCAAGCGGCGATAAACAACACGTAGAAAAAATGAGCGGCGATGGACCTGTAGACGCAGCGTTTAAAGCCATCAACTCGCTTACCGGACAAAATTTCGTTTTGCACGACTATTCGATTCATTCGGTAACGGAAGGTAAAGACGCTTTAGGTGAAGCGACCGTCAAATTGGCCCTGAACGATAAAATAATGACAGGCAAAGGTATTTCAACCGACGTTTTGGAAGCCTCCATAATTGCCTATCTCAACGCCGTAAACAAACTCATTTCAGACGGTGGTGATTTATGAAAATCGAACTTTATGACACAACTTTGAGAGACGGCGCCGGCGGTCTCGGAATATCTTACTCAACGCAGGATAAAACGGAAATTTTCAATTTGCTTGACGATTACGGCATCGACCTGATCGAAGGCGGATATCCGTCGGCAAATCCTAAGGATACTTCCTTTTTCGAAAACGTCAATTCAGATAAACTCGTCGCTTTCTGTTCTACCCGCAAAGCGGATGCCGAATCAAAAAACGATACGGGACTTTTAGGTACGTTAAAACACACTAAAAAGGTCGTTTGCATTTTTGGTAAAACCTCTAAAATCGCCGCAGAAAAAATTCTCAAAACGTCAGCGGAAAACAATCTCAAAATGATTTACGACAGCGTAAAACTCTTCACCGGCAACGGAAAAAGAGTCATCTTCGACGCAGAACATTTTTTCGACAGCTACAAAGCCGACCGTGACTATGCTATCAAGGCATTGAGAGCGGCAGCCGACGCAGGAGCGGATACGCTCGTATTATGCGATTCAAACGGCGGAACTTTCCCATCTGTTATAGGCAAAACAACAAACGAAATAGTCAGACTGTTTCCTAAACAAAAAATAGGTATACATGCTCATAACGACGTAGGAATGGCGATTGCAAGCAGTATTATGGCAGTCGAAAACGGGGCAAGCCATATTCAAGGTACGTTTTTAGGCTTCGGTGAAAGAAGCGGAAACGCAAATCTTGCAATAATTATTGCCAATCTTAAACTTAAAACCGATTACGAAGTTGACGTCAAACTTGCCGACACCACAAAAACCGGCAGAAAAATCGCAGAAATATCAAACGTTACGCTTGATAATTCAATGCCGTATATCGGAAAAAGTGCATTTATGCATAAAGCGGGAACTCATGCCGACGCCGCCGCAAAAGGATTGCCGTTTGAACATATCAATCCCGAAGCGGTGGGAAATACAACCGACGTTTTGCTAAGCGAATACTCGGGTAAAGCGCTCATCATCGAAAAACTAAAAAGCATGTTCCCTTCTTTTGACGAGAGCAAAATAACGGCAAAAGACTTGCTTACATCGTTGAAAAATCTCGAACTCGAAGGTTATCAATTCGAAGGAGCAGACGGAAGTTTTAAAATTCTTGCCCAAAAACTCGGGGGAAGTTTCAAACCGTCCTTTGAGATTTTAGATTATACCTTTACAAGCCATAAACAGGAACAAGGAGATACTGGGCTTTCAAAAGCTGTGATTACGATAAAAGCCAACGGTAAAACCGTCACGGTTGAAAAGGACGGAAACGGCCCCGTCAACGCTTTAGACTCTGCCCTGCGTTTCGCTCTCGTTTCTCAATTTCCAAAACTGAAAGCCGTCACTCTTATCGATTATAAGGTCAGAGTCATCGACAGCAAAAGCGCAACCGGGGCAACCGTCAGAGTCCTTATAACGTCCTCGGACGGAGCTTCGACCTGGACGACGGTCGGTGTTTCAACGGATATTCTCGAAGCGTCGTTGACCGCATTATGCGACAGCTTCGAATATAAATTGTCATTTTTAGATTGATTCAAAGCCGATTTCAATTTGAAAGGCTAACTTCGATTTAATATTGCCGAAT
>CAMGKS010000094.1 GCA_946056785.1 uncultured Clostridia bacterium | reverse complement strand
TAAATACTAATTTTAGCGTTAAACGTTTAATACTTTACGCAAACTAAAATTAAATTTATATTATCGCAACTTTAAAAATCGCAGCTTTAAAAAAATTAAAAATTGGAAAGAGAAATGAAAAAAACCTTAAAAGAAAAAAACAAATCCGTCAGGCAAAACGAATCGCCCGTTGCCGAAAACTTATCGCCTGAAAATGCAAATTCCGTTGATAGCGAAGGTTTAAACGAAGCCGTTGCCGCAGAACCTGCATACGATTCGAACGGAAATGCCGTTGCGGGGCTTTCTACTGCCGACGTAAAACAAAGAATCGAAGAAGGTAAAATAAACGGCGACCAAAACGTACGCACAAAGACGGTCGGCGAAATTTTCAGAACTAACATATTTACTTTCTTCAATATCTTGTTTATCGTGATTGCACTTATACTTATATTTTTCATTCCGCAAAACACAAACGGATATGCTCAATTCGGCTTTATGATGCTTGTCATCATCAATACCACAATCGGTATCGTTCAGGAATTGAAAGCAAAAAAGACAATAGACAAACTGTCTTTGATTTCCGCCCCAAAAGTTACGGCTATACGTGACGGCGTAAAATGCGAAATAGCCGTTTCGGATATCGTCCTCGACGAAATCGTCTGCCTTTCAAGCGGTTGTCAGATTTGTGCGGACGCCGTTGTAATCGACGGTATGATCGAAGTCAACGAATCGCAAATTACGGGCGAACCTGACGCCATACAAAAGAAAGTCGGCGACGACGTTATGTCCGGTAGTTACGTTTTAAGCGGCAAAGCCATCACACAAGTTAAACATATCGGCAAAGACAATTATGCCACCAAAATTTCGGCGGGTGCAAAATATCTCAAAAAGCCGTCAAGCGAAATTCTTCGTTCGCTTAACGCCATAATCAAATTTATGGCAATAGTAATTATTCCGCTCGGCTTAGCTCTTTTCCTTACGAAATATTTTGCGCAGGATTACACCGCCACTCCTCTTGCCGCAAGAAATCTCGTTCAACTTTTGAATTGGGCGGACAATACAAAACTCAACAGTCTCATTCTTGAAACTATGGGGTCTTTGCTCGGCATGATTCCGTCAGGGCTCGTAGCACTTACCTCAACCGTATTCTGTATTTCGGTAATCAGAATTTCTAAGCATAAAACGTTGGCTCAGGACTTATATTGCGTAGAAACTCTTGCAAGAGTCGATACGCTCTGCCTCGATAAGACGGGCACGATAACCGAAGGCAGTATGATGGTCAGCGAGCTTATTCCTTCGTCTATCGATATCGATGAATTTAAACAGATATTAAAAAACGTGCAAGCATCGATAAACGACGAAAACGCAACGGCAAACGCAATAAACGATTACACTTTAGATATAGAGCAAACTGAAAAAGCCACAAATATTGTTCCTTTTTCGTCCGCAAGAAAATGGTCGGGAGCGGCTTTTGAAAATGCGGCATACGTTATCGGCGCTGCGGAATTCGTGTTCAAAAAACTCGACAAAAATCAAAAAGAACTCATTGAAAAATATTCGGCGGAAGGTTATAGAGTCCTTGCTTTGGCAAAAGTCAAAAGTCTGACAGACGGCGAACTTTTAAACCCTGAACTTTTAGGCTACGTTTTAATCACCGATAAAATAAGGCAGGAAGCTCCTGATACGCTCAAATTCTTTGACGAACAAGGCGTCGACATAAAAATCATATCGGGCGATAATCCCGTTACCGTTAAAGCCGTGGCAAAACGTGCAGGACTTGCAAACGCAGAGAATTATATCGACTTATCGACGTGCAAAAACGAACAGGACGTAATAGACGCCGCAACAAAATACACAATCTTCGGAAGAGTTACGCCCGATCAAAAACTTCTTTTAGTAAAAGCGTTAAAAGCGGCGGGAAAAACGGTTGCTATGACAGGCGACGGAGTAAACGACGTTCTCGCCCTTAAAGAAGCAGATTGTTCCGTCGCTATGGCGTCCGGTTCAGACGCCGCAAAAAACGTTTCCAGCCTTGTCCTTCTTGATTCGAATTTTGCTTCCATGCCTAAAATAGTCGCCGAAGGCAGAAGGAGTATAAACAATCTCGAACGTTCGGCTGCATTGTATCTTGTCAAAACGATATACAATTTCCTTTTGGCGTTGATTTTTATGTTCATACCGACCGGACTTCCTTTCGTGCCGAACGATATGACGATTATCGGTTCCGTTACAATCGGAATTCCGTCGTTCATACTTGCTCTCGAGCCTAACAAAGACATAGTAAAAGGTCGATTTATCAAAAAAGTATTGTCAAATGCCCTACCGGGGGCATTAACCGTCGTATTTTCAATCATGGCGGTTTACGTGGCAAGTCTTATCTCATACAACACTTTCGACGCAAAACAACTGAAAGATATGTATTTCATTGTCACGGCTTTTGCAAGTTTCCTGTTCCTGGCAAAAGTTTGTTATCCTTTCGATTGGATAAGAGTTATATTGTTTGTGGCAATGGTTGGCATATTCTTGTTTATATCTTTCTCAAGCCAGACAAAACTCAATTTCATCGCCAAAATGTTTGAGCCGCCTGCAAACGTCACGTGGTCTATGTGGAAAATTATTCTTATCATTGCGGCAATCGATATACCGCTCTTTACGGGAATCGTTCTATCCTTGGACAAGCTGAGAAATCCTAAAATCATCTCTAAAATTTCATTTAAGATTGACGGCAAAGTCGAAGACGATTATGAAGAACAGGTTAACAAAGCCGACCAAAAAATTGAAAAACGTGAAAAAGTTCATAAACGAATAAAAGCGTTTTTCGTAAAAATGGCAGACGATTTAAAATCGCTTTGGAGAAAGATTAAAGAAACGGCGGAAACTAACAAAGCAAAACGCAAAGCGCGCAAAAAGCAACTCGCAAAAGAAAAAGCGGCAAAAAATAAAACCGAAACCGCCCTTTCGGAAAACACGGTCGACAATCATGCAAACGATTCCGAAACGCAAGAGCCAAACGTTCAACAAAACGGCGAAAACGTAGCCGAATAACAACCGAATAATATATAAAATTTTTATTCGTTGCAACGCTTAATCGCTATAACGAAAAAGCCGTAAAACTGCTTAACGTTACTTTATCGCCGTCATAAGTCATAATCTTCATACGTATAAAATATCATAAAACAGTCACGTTGTGGCTGTTTTATCTTTTGGGAGGAATTATGACTGCTCTTCAAATAGCTTTATTATGCAGTATTTTCGTTGCTTTGTTATCGTTTTTTCTGTCAGCCGTTTTTTATCGGTGGGTGAAAAAACAACCGCATTCTAATCCTACGATAGAAAAAATTGCAGGTTTTATAAAAAGCGGTGCAAACACGTTCTTAAAAAAGGAATATTCCATTCTTTCTATTTTTGCTGCTGTCGTTTTTATATTAATATTGATTTTCTTACCCGTTCCGATATGGAAAGGAAATCCTCTATCGAATTTTTTTATGGCAATTTCATATCTGTTCGGAACGGTTTTATCTGCAATAGCGGGCAAAATAGGCGTTACGGCAACTACCGTAGCAAATAAGAAATGTGCAGAAGCGGCTAAAAAAAGCATAAACGACGCGTTTTCAGTAGGATACCGTGGCGGAGCGATAATGGGAATGGCTGTCGTCGGCGGAAGCCTTATCGGGGTAGCCGCTATATTTTGGATTTTCGGTGACGCCACGATGCTGTTAGGTTTCTCGTTCGGAGCAAGTTCTTTGGCTCTGTTTGCCAAAGCCGGTGGCGGCATTTTCACAAAAACCGCAGACATTTCGGCAGATCTGGTCGGAAAAGTCGAACTCGGACTGCCTGAAGACGACCCGAGAAACCCTGCCGTTATAGCCGATAACGTCGGGGATAACGTAGGAGACGTTGCCGGAATGGGAGCGGACCTTTTTGACAGCAACGTCGCTTCCCTTGCCGCCGCACTGGTTATTTCAAGTTCGATAGATACGGCGTGCAACACAAATTTCACACCGATAGTTTTTTGCTATGCGCTGATCGGTCTCTTATCGTCTCTGATTGGAATACTCTTTGCCAGAATGGGTAAAAACGGAAATCCTACAAAGGCACTAAACAGCTCGACTTACACGACAATGGGGCTTTTTGCCGCTCTTACGGCAATCGTCACGGCAGTTTTCTTTAACGAGGACGTTTATTGGAGAATTTACGGCGCTTCCGCAATCGGACTGACAGTCGGCGCAGTTATAGGCATTGCGACCGACTATTTCACCGACGACAGACGCAGACCCGTTAAAAGCGTCGCTTCATCTTCACAAAAAGGTGCCGCTTTTACGATAATTTCAGGGGTATCATATTCATATCTGTCTACCTTGCCTGCAATGATCGGCATTGCAATTTCCGCACTCGCCTCTTATAAATTGTGCGAACCGATTGCCGAAAGCATAAACGCTACTTCGGTTGAATTGGGTATGCTCGGAATTTCCATTGCCGCCGTCGGAATGCTGTCTATCGTAGGTATGATAGTCGCAAACGACGCCTATGGCCCGATTGTCGACAATGCGCGAGGACTCGCAGAAATGGGAAATCTCGGCGACGTTGTCTTAGAGCGTACCGACCGCCTCGACAGTGCCGGAAATACGGTAAAAGCCATAACTAAAGGTTTTTCAATCGGAGCGGCTGGTCTCACCGTAATAGCCCTTCTCGGTGCTTTTATGACGGAAGTAAACGAAGCGGCTTTAAGTTTAGGCTTGGGAGCAAATTTTCTCAACGGTTTCGACTTATTAGACCCTATAGTATCTTTCGGGCTGCTCGTCGGAGCTGCCGTACCCGCCGTTTTCAGTGCAATGCTGATGCTCGGCGTCGATAAAAACGCTCAACGCATGGTTGACGAAATTCATCGTCAATGGACGACTATAAAAGGTCTTAAAGAAGGTAAACCGGGCGTTTTGCCTAAATACGACAGATGTATTTCGATTGCAGGTAGTGGAGCTATAAAAGAGCTTGTCCCTGCGGGAATTATGACGATATTTACAACTCTTGCCGTTGGTTTCGTTGGCGGCGTAAAGGCGATAGGCGGCTTTTTAATGGGCAATATCGTAAGCGGACTTTTGTTAGCTCTGTTTATGTCCAATGCCGGCGGGCTTTGGGACAATTCAAAAAAATATATCGAAGCGGGAAATTTGGGCGGAAAAGGAAGTAAAGCACATAAATCGGCTGTGGTCGGCGATACCGTCGGAGACCCTTTCAAGGATACGGCAGGTCCTTCTATCAACACTCAAATAACGGTAGTTTCATTAATCGCTTCTATAACAAGTTCGCTGTTCATAACGATTTCAATTTTCTGACAATACTTTTAC
>CAMGKS010000093.1 GCA_946056785.1 uncultured Clostridia bacterium | reverse complement strand
TTCGGCTTTTTCATTGAATTTTTGATTGTTTTTACTTAACAATTAAGCCGAAATAGTCTCTTGTAAAAATAATACTAAACCCCAAAGGTCGCCCTTTCGGTTTGGCTTATATGAAAATACGAACTCCGACTTTACGTCAGGGTTCGTATTATTTTTGGTGCGAGGAACGGGACTTGAACCCACAAGGAATTGCTTCCATAAGAACCTGAATCTTACGCGTTTGCCAATTTCGCCACCCTCGCATAGAGATTAAATATTTACGTATTTAAATTAAAAACGACGTTAAATTCGGCAATCATAAAACTAGACTTTATACAAATTGCCGCAACAACTTTTCATTGCTATTTGATAATAAAGCAACAGACAAAAGTTGTCAATTAAAATTTCAAAAAGCAGGCAAAATCGCCTGCTAATTTGATAATTTTTTGTCGTTTTTAAAGTCGCTTTCTTAAAAGCTGTTTATTTTAAGCATCAAGTTTTATTAAACCTTTTAAACTTATAAAAACTTGCTAAATGCCTTTTATAACTTTTTACCTTATTGTGTTCTTTCGATAAAAACATAAATTTTTGCTCGGCAATAAACACCGGATTGAAACTGCCCTGCATTTATATTGACACCGATAGTTTCCATAAAACAACCGCAAAAACTAAAAAATATTTACGGCAAAGTTTAATTTATTCTGTCTCGTTTTTCTTATCCGTTCCGAAAATATAATCGCAAATTTCTTTGACGTTGCGTTTTAAATCTTCCTTCGTTCCGTTGTTATCGAGAACGATCGTAGAAACAGCCATAAGTTCTTTATCGGACTTTTGCGATTTCATGATTTTTAAAGCCATTCCGGCAGACAGCCCGGGGCGTGAGGCAAGCCGTGCCAAACGTTTGCGTTTCGATGACTTGACGAAAATCACTTCATCGAAACAGTCACGCATATTTGCTTCGATAAGAAGCGGAACTTCCACGAAAAGCGGGTCCTGCTGCATTTCTTCGATACGTTTTTTTATGAGCGGATGTGAAATGGAATTTAAAATATAACGTTTTGCTTTATCTTTAAAAATCTGTCTTCTTAGTTCGACTTTATCCACACTGCCGTCGGGCAACTGTATATCGGGGAATGCCGCAAGGAGAAGGCGTAGATATTTTTCATCATAAAACAATTCCGCATTGATATCATCGGCTTTACGGGTTGAATAACCAAGTTCATCGATACATTCGATAACTGCCGATTTTCCACTGCCGATTCCGCCGCAAACTGCAATTTTCATACGCTACCTCCCCTTTTTTATTTTATTTTAGCACATCAAAAATAAATTGCAATACCCACCTTAATTTTAATGCCCTTTGAAAATAAAAAAAATAGCCTTTAAGGGGCTATTTGCTACAAATTTCCAATTATTTAATTACCGCTGCGTTTTGAACACGTTTTTAAGATTGCTTTCACCTCATCCAAATTGAAATTCGGTACGTAATCTTTTATGCCACTGTCTAAATCCTGAGAAAACCCGTTTGACAAACCGCATTCAAAAAAAGCGTCGATAGCTTCGTCGTATTCGTTTTCGGTAAGCCGTCTGTCATATTTCGTTCCTTTGACGGCGTCCGTCGGAAAATATTGAGCCATAACGGAAACAAGCATATTCTTGTCAATCTCTGCAATCTTTTTAAATACGCCCCTGGTATTAAGGCTTTCCTCCGGCAAAACAAGATGCCGTGTCAAGACGCCTTTGACCAACATATCGTTTTTAATAACGTCTTTAGGTTGTTGCCGCTTCATTTCCTTTATAGCATTGAACGCAACCGACGAATAATTTTTGGCACGACTCAGATTATATGCCAAAATATCGTCGCTGTATTTAAAGTCGGGAAGATAAACGTCCACAAGTCCGTCAAGCCATTTAAGCGATTCGACGCTTTCATACGCCGACGTATTGTAAACAATGGGAATTTTCAGTCCTTTGACCTTTATAGTCCGCAAAGCGGCGGCAATATTTTTTATATAAAGCGAAGGCGTAACGAGATTAATATTTTCAGCACCTAAGTCTTCGAGATAAAAAGCAACGTCGACAAGCGTATCGGCATCGATTTCTATACCCTTTCCGTCATGCGAAATTTCATAATTTTGACAAAACTTGCATTTAAGATTGCACCCCGAAAAAAATATAGTGCCGCTTCCGCCTTTACCCGAAATAACGGGTTCTTCATAATTGTGTAAACCAATTCTTGCAATTTTCATATCAATACCGTTTATCGACTATCAGCGTAAAAGGTCCGTCGTTTATCTGTTCTATCGTCATATCTGCCCCAAACACGCCGCGGCCGTATTTACGCTCTCCGTCAAAAAGCGAACAAAATTCATCGAACATAGTCTCCGCCTGTTTTTTCTCTGCCGCCATCGTAAAACTCGGGCGATATCCGTGCGTAACGTCGCCTGCCAGCGTAAATTGTGAAACGAAAAGAAATTCTCCGTCCACGTCTGATACGGACAAATTCGTTTTGCCGCAATCGTCTTCAAAAACTCTGAGATTTAAAAGTTTTGTCTTTGCCCAACTATATAAATCGTCCTTGTGCGAAAAATCACCGTTTTCAAAACATACGTAAATAACAAGACCTTTTTTTATTTCTGCGACTTTATCGCCGTTTACACTGAGCTTTGCGCCTTTAACTCTTTGGACTACTATTCTCATCTTTCCTTTTCGGCGGAGCTCCCAAAAAACTGTACAAGCGACATTCAAGTTCGCTGTTATAAAGTTTTCTCGTTTTATCCGCCTTCCTGCCAAAATATTTTTCAAAATTCATAACCGTCGTAACCACGTAACAAGACCATTCGTTAAGCGACGCAAACATCTTTCCGAAATCACGGTAGAGTTGAATAAGTTCGTTCCCGCCCGAAAGCCTTTCTCCGTACGGTGGATTGGCAACCATTATTCCGTGGGCAAATCGTGATTTAATTTTTCGCATATCCTGCGTTTCAAAATGAATATACTCTTTTACTCCTGCTCTGACGGCATGTTCGTTGGCTAACTTTATAGCTCTTGAATCGATATCGAAACCTGAAATTCGCAACTCGGCATTGCGGATAATGCGGCTTTCAAATTCTTCTTTTACCTTTGGCAAAACCGTCGGAGCGTTTTTAAAATCTTCAAAGGCAAAGTTTCTTAACGTTCCGCTCGGCGTGTTTGTTGCAATAAGTGCCGCTTCGATGGGAAAAGTCCCCGAACCGCAAAACGGGTCGATAAACGCTCTGTCGGCTTTAAAATATGAATTTAAAATTATCGCCGCCGCCATAGTTTCTCTCATAGGGGCAATCCAAACCTTATTTCTGTATCCCCTTTTATGCAAACCGTCGCCCGACGTATCTAACCCTACCGTCACAGCGTCGTTTAAAACGGCAATCTCGATTCTGTATTCCGTCCCCGTTTCGGGCAATGCGGCTGATTTTAAAGAATCCAGCATTTTTTTTACGATAGCTTTTTTCGCTATGCTCTGAATACAGCTTAATGCAAACAACTTGCTTTTAAAAGATTTTGCCGTAACGGTGATTTTTGCGTCTGCCGTTAAAATATCCTTGAAATCTATTGAATAAATACCGTCGAAAAGTTCGTCAAAAGTTTCCGCTTTGAATTCCGCCAAAACAATACGAACTCTATTTGCCGTCCTTAAATTGAGATTAAGCACCGCAACGTCTCTCATATCTCCGTCAAGAACAAGTCGGCCGTTTATTGCCGGAACTTCCGGATATCCAAGTTTCATAAGCTCACGCTTTGTAACCGCTTCGATGCCGCTTGCCGTCGATACGCTAATTTTAAATTGTCCGTCAAAAATACTCATATGCAAAAAACAAACGGAAATTTCTTTCCGTTTTAAAATCAGTTTTCACTTTCAGATAAAATATCCAGTCCGTAACTTACCGCTCCCAAAATCACGTCAAGCGCTTCCTTTACCGCCTTTTCGTTTCCCGGTAGATTGATTATAAGCGAATCGCCGCGTATTCCCGAAACAGCTCTCGACAGCATCGCTTTGTCGGTAAATTCTAAGCTATACGTCCTTATCGCTTCGACGATTCCCATAGCTTCACGCTCTAAACATCGTCTTGTAGCTTCAGGCGTAACGTCCCGACGAGAAAA
Organism: uncultured Clostridia bacterium; assembly: GCA_946056785.1. Lineage (GTDB taxonomy): Bacteria > Bacillota > Clostridia > Christensenellales > CAG-917 > CAG-917. The sequence continues at coordinate 1,212 of CAMGKS010000093.1, read as the reverse complement.
TCCCGTTCCGCCGGCGGTAAGTACGAGCGACGCTTTTAAATTGTCACAGCAATGTTTAATCGCTTCTTCGATCATCTCTTTTTCGTTCGGTACGACGATTTTGCCTTCAACCGCAAAACCGTTACGCAAAAGAATCTTCTTTATCACTTCACCGCTTCTGTCTTCTCTTTCCCCTCTAAAACAAAGGTCGCTTACGACGATAATACAAACTTTCTTCATCTGTTATCTCCTATACATATATTTTATCACGTATTCGCGTTTTATCAAGTATTTTTTGTATCTGGTAAAAAGATATGATAAACGTAAAATTATGACGGAATTAAATTTTAAAACGCGTCGTTTAAAACTTTCGATTTTAAAATTTACCGTCAAAAAGGAAAAACAAAAAAAGAGTTGATTTTTTTTTACTATTGTATATAATATTATTACCTAACAACCTACGGGGGTGTTACGGCATTCGACAGTTTGTCGAGGGTGTCAAAAGCATGTCGCAGGCTCGTCTGCGTAAAAACGGAATGCAAAAATAAATGCAAACAAAAAATCTATGAACTCTCAAGAGTTCGCTCTTGCTGCATAATTTAACGCAGCATGTCGACCTGTGGTTTTCTGTTCCCTCAGCAATCGGCATCATAAAAACAGACAACGCCGCCCTATGCTCTTAAAGGCGGTTGTCATTAAAGAGCTTACCGAATCGAGGTTTGTGCTTGCACCGAGATAAGGAAAATTCAAGCAATCACTAAGCATGTAGAAGTTGCCATCTTAAACAGATTGGACAGGAGTTCAACTCTCCTCATCTCCACCATAACAAGCAAATACGCACAAGGTGGGTGCGTATTTGACACGAATAAGTCCACCACGTCGCAACACTGCGCAGTGTGCGAACGGTTGCATTTATGCAACCGCTACGCCTTAAACGCAGGTTGCTCCTTTCCCCAAAAATCTTTTGCTATGCAAAATCTTTTTGGGAACCCTTATAGTCTTTGGTGTCCTCGGTGCATATTTTACACGCCCAAGTCCACCAAAAACGTGACGCTTAATAGGCATTAAGTCACGGCTCTGCGGAAGAGCGTACTTTTCCGCACAAAGGGTACGGATCTGACCTTAACAAATCCGAAAAAGGCAAGCCGCATTGCGGCTTGTTTTTTTTTATTAGCTCGGCTTGTTTTTATTGCCTCCGATTGTTTTTTTATTGCCGCGGCCTGTTTTTTATTT
>CAMGKS010000092.1 GCA_946056785.1 uncultured Clostridia bacterium | reverse complement strand
GATTTTTAAAAGTTTTTGAGCTAAAAAATTCCAAACTTTTCACGCTTAAAAGTTTTGCATATATACGCAAGGCGAGCAGTATCAAGTAGGTTTGCGTTCAGATTTTACGTTTTGCATTTAGTCATGCTGCAAAATTAAGGATATCATCTTAACAATTATTTTAAACGTTTATGATTATTAAATTTTTACTTTTTAAATAGTCGCATAATTAAGCGGCAAAAATTTTCTCATTAATATGTGGCATAAATTAGCCAATCATATATGCGGTGAACAATCAAACGGCGTTAAAATGCCTGGCAAAAGAGTAAATCTGAATCGGCAAAAGTTTATTCGCCGTCAGGAGTTTCGGTAGCTTCGCAAGGCGGCGATACGGTTGAATCGGTGGCTGCCGTTTCGACGTTATCGGCATTGCCGTCATCGTTGCCGTTATTTTTATTTCTGTCCGTTTTTTTAAATAAAGAGCCGAAACGGTAAAACAGTACGGAAAGTATGGTTGAAATCGTCCAACCGATAGCCCAGCTACTCCATATACCGTTAGGACCTAATTGTTTTGAAAGTATAAAAGCACATACTACTCTTATTATAAGGTCGGCAAACGTGCCAATCATAAATTTTCCCATTTGGTTGGTTCCTCTGAGTATTCCGTCGGCAACCAATTTAACAGAAACAACAAGATAAAACGGAGAGACGATAAGCAAAAACATTTTTCCGGTATACGACGCTAAATCGGTCGGGTTTGAAAGGAAAACGTTAATCAGGTATTTTCCCGCAATAGAGTAGATCAAAATCAAAGGCACGGATATTACGAAAAACATCGATAAGCCCGCCAAAAAGCCTTTTTTAATTCTTGCCAACTTTTTTGCTCCGTAGTTTTGCGAGCTGTAATTTGATATGCCGTTGCTGATTGCTACAAAAGAAGAAATCGCAATACCGTTCAATTTTACGGCGGCTGAATAGCCTGCGATGACTGCCGTTCCGAAAGTGTTTACGACTCCTTGAATGATTATGTTTCCTATGGAAATCGAGCTTTGCTGCAAAATGCTTGGAATTGCTACAAGCAATATGTCTTTAAATATTCTAAGGCTGAACGCCTTTGCCTTTCCGTCTATATGAATTTTTTTAAGCCTTATAAAAACGAATATGAGAGATATAATACAACTAACTCCCTGACAAATAAAAGTTGCCCATGCAACGCCCGCTACACCCATTTTAAATACGGTCACAAAAAGGATATCCATTCCGATGTTGGCGGTTGACGACGCAGCAAGAAAGGCGAACGGAGTTTTTGAATCGCCTAAGGCCGCAAATATGCCTGTGGCTATATTATACAAAAAAACAAAAGGCAATCCTCCGACGTAGATGTCCAGATATAATACAGAATCGTAAAGTATCTCGTCGGGTGTATTGATGAGTTTCAATAAAAGCCTCGAACAAGAAAGACCTAACGCCATAAGAATCGCGCATAAAGCCGAAGAAAAAATCAAAGTCGTATAGACTGCCGTTTTAAGGTCGGTATAGTTTTTTGCTCCGAAAAGCCGTGAGACGATAACCGAACAGCCGATGTTGCAACCGAATGCGAAAGCTAAAAATATGAAAGTAATTTCATAGCTGTTTCCTACGGCGGCGAGAGCAAGTTCTCCTAAAAATTGTCCCGCAACGAGACTGTCTGCCAGATTATATAATTGTTGAAAGATAACGCTACCTAAAAGCGGCAAACAGAATTTCCATAATATTACGGACGGTTTGCCAACAGTAAGGTCTACGTTCAGATTTTTCTTTTCAGTCATTTGTATCCTTATTGTTTATATTTTTCTTGCGTTCAAATGAAATTTTACGTTTTAAATATTATATTTATAAGTATTAAGCTACACGATATTGCTAAGCGATACGATATTCGGCGTAAATTTGCCGATTGTAAAATTGCCTTTTATATAAGCAACGTTTAACGTTATCGGTATATATACATACATAATATAATTATATCAAATCAAACTATATTTATCAAATTCAAATCTTTTTAGACTATATTTATCAAATTCGAATCATTTATTGTTGGAATTTTAGAACTATTCAGATTTAATGTCAAGTAAATAGTAAAATTCATATGTGAGAATTTTTATCGACGCATTGTGCAAAATTTTATGCAAACCGTATATTTAAAAAAAGTCGAAAAAAAGTCGAAAAAAAAGTCGAAAAAAAAAGTCGAAAAAAAACTTGACTTATTTTAAAAGCGGTGATATTATTTTTTCAACATAATAAAACCGTTGAAAAAGAGGAAGTAACTTAAATAAGTCTCCGATACAGAGAGTCGTTGATGATGAGAATACGGCATGGAAAGTTTAAGCGAATGGGCTTTTGAGGGCAAACCGAACCGAAAGGTAGGGGCGACGGGTACGCACCGTTATAGCGTCAGGATATGATAGTATCCGTTGAGTGGACGATTTGTTTCGTCAAGCCGGGTGGCACCGCAGAGTATGTATTTTCACACCTCTGTCCCAGCATAGGGATAGAGGTGTTTTTTATTGTATATAAGTACTGTAAAACGCAAATAAAATTTAAAGGAGAACAAAAAAATGGCAGAACAAAAAATTCCTTACAAAATTTATCTTGAAGAAAACGAGATGCCTAAGGCATGGTACAACGTTCGCAGCGATATGAAAAAGAAACCGGCTCCGCTTCTTAATCCGGGAACGGGCAAACCTATGACGGCTGAGGAGTTGGAACACGTATTTTGCAAAGAGTTGGTCGAGCAGGAACTTAACAACGATGACAGATATATCGAAATACCTACCGAAATCAGAGATTTCTACAAAATGTATCGTCCGTCACCGCTTGTCAGAGCATATTGTCTTGAAAAGAAACTCGGTACTCCGGCAAAGATTTATTATAAATTTGAAGGGAACAATACGTCGGGAAGTCATAAGCTTAACAGTGCTATCGCCCAAGCGTATTACGCAAAGAAACAAGGTCTTAAAGGAGTTACAACCGAAACGGGTGCAGGACAGTGGGGAACCGCTCTTTCAATGGCATGCGCATATCTTGGATTAGATTGTAAAGTTTTTATGGTCAAATGCAGTTATGAACAAAAGCCTTTCCGTCGTGAAGTAATGAGAACTTACGGTGCTTCCGTAACTCCGTCTCCTTCTATGGAAACCGAAATAGGCAAGAAAATTCTTGCCGAATATCCGGGAACAAACGGAAGTCTCGGTTGCGCTATATCCGAAGCGGTAGAAACCGCAACAAAGCTTGACGGATACCGTTACGTTTTGGGAAGCGTATTGAATCAGGTGGTATTGCATCAGTCCGTAATCGGGCTGGAAACGAAAACCGCCCTTGAAAAGTACGGCATCAAGCCTGACGTAATTATCGGTTGTGCGGGCGGCGGTTCAAACCTCGGCGGATTGATTTCTCCGTTTATGGGTGAAAAATTGAGAGGAGAAGCCGACTATCACTTTATCGCCGTAGAACCTGCGTCTTGTCCGTCTCTTACCCGCGGTAAATATGCATACGATTTCTGTGATACCGGTGAAGTTTGTCCGCTTCTTAAAATGTACACCTTAGGTTCGCAGTTTATTCCGTCGCCAAGTCATGCGGGCGGTCTCCGTTATCACGGCATGAGTTCTATTCTTTCAGAACTTTATGACGAAGGTCTTATGGAGGCACGTTCTGTAACTCAGACCGACGTATTTAAAGCGGCTGAATACTTTGCAAGAGTCGAAGGTATCTTGCCGGCACCTGAATCGAGTCACGCAATTAAAGTTGCTATCGATGAAGCCATAAAATGCCGTGAAACGGGCGAGGAAAAAACTATTGTTTTCGGACTCACCGGAACGGGATATTTCGATATGGTAGCATACGGACAATATAACGATAATAAGATGAGCGACACAATCCCGACCGACGAAGACATCGCTGCGTCTCTTGCTAAACTTCCTAAGGTTAACGGATAAAGTTCTTTTGAAACGCAAAATCATAAATTTTGCTTTTGATAAGATTTAATTAAAAACAACCTGCAAAACGCAGGTTGTTTTTACGTATAAAATCGAAGGAAAAACGTCCTAAAAATCCGCTCAAACGGGCTTAAATCGTTTGACACCAAATTTTAGTTATGGTAAACTTGTATTCGAGCCGCACGGGAGTGGTTTTTTAAGTATGCTAAGGCGTCACCTATGCTCGGCGAGACTGGTTAGAGGAGGTAAAAAATGTACGCAATTATTGAAACAGGCGGCAAGCAATATAAGGTCGAAAAAGATATGCTCGTCAAAGTTGAGAAACTCAACGCTGAAGTAGGAGCAAACGTTGAACTCGACGCACTTATGCTTGTTGACGACAAAGGTCAAATTAAAACGGGCGACAAAGTTGCAAAAGTTACAGCAACCGTAACAAAGCAAGATAAAGCTGCAAAAGTTTTGGTTTGCCACTATAAGTCAAAGAAGCAAATCAGAAAGCGTCAAGGTCATCGTCAACCTTATACGGAACTTAAAATAGTTTCTATCGGTTAATATGACAACGATAAGATTTTTTCAAAAAGACGAATTTATAACGGCTGTTGAATGCGAGGGGCATACGGGATATGACGTTGAAGGTTTTGACGTCGTATGTGCCGCTCTCAGTTCTATAGTCCAGACGGCAGTTCTGGGACTTATGCAAGTTGCAGGCATAAACGTTGAGTACAAAGTTTCGGAAGCAGAAGGTTATTTGTTTGTAAAACTTCCGCAGAATATGACTGAAACGGAAAAGCACGACAGCAACGTCATTTTGAAAACTCTGTTTTTAGGGGCGTCCGACCTCTATGAAGGTTTTTCGGACTATATCAATTTGGAGGTTAAAAACAATGTTCATTAAGATTCAATTGTTTGCTCATAAAAAAGGTGTCGGTTCATCGAGAAACGGCCGTGACAGTGCGTCTAAAAGACTTGGTATCAAACGTGCAGACGGTCAGTTTGTTCTTGCCGGAAACATTTTAGTTCGTCAAAGAGGAACGAAATTCCACGCAGGTAACAACGTAGGCATCGGTAGCGACGACACTTTGTTCGCTTTGATTGACGGCGTAGTCAAGTTCGAGCGTTTCGGAAAAGATTCAAAGAAAGTGAGCGTTTACGAAAAAGAAGCAAAATAATTTAAATCAAAAAAGTTTAAGTCACGGCAATGCCGTGACTTTTTTGTAAAAAAGTTTAAAACCGAAATAACTTTTAAAGTTAAATCAATGATTAAGTTATTTTAAATTTAAAGCTTGTTACGTTAAAACCGAAATTCTGTTTATATTTTAATTAAAAATTAAGTATATTTTCATTTTAATCAAAAATTAAGTAAATTTTCGTTTTAATCAAAAATTAAGTATATTTTCATTTTAATCAAAAA
>CAMGKS010000091.1 GCA_946056785.1 uncultured Clostridia bacterium | reverse complement strand
TCAACTGCAATCGCTTTTAAATTCGGATTTAATTCTTTTAATTTTTTAGAAATACCTGATATCGTTCCACCTGTTCCAACCCCAGTATGGAAGTATTTACAAATACAAAGAGAGTTTTGGACAGCCGTAAAACGACCGTCGAGCTTATCTTGTCAGACCATAAGAAAGAGTGCCTTAGCTGCGTAAGAAATAATAATTGCGAACTTCAAACGCTTTCGCTTGAACTTGGTTGCGACGCTAAAAAATATCAGGGCGTAACAAACAGTTATCCGATTGATGATTCCACTCCGTATTTAGTTCGTGACAACGATAAATGCGTGCTTTGCCGTCGTTGCGTAGCCGCATGTTCGAAGTATCAATCGATAGGCGTCATCGGAGCTAATGCTCGTGGTTTTGACACGCATATCGCCACCGCTTTTGAAAAGCCGTTGGCTGAAGTCGCATGCGTCGGTTGCGGACAATGTATAAACGTTTGTCCTGTCGGTGCTCTTCATGAAAAAGAATCGATTGACGAAATTTTGGCGGCTCTTGCAGACCCTGATAAGTACGTTGTCGTAGGCACGGCTCCGTCAGTCCGTATTGGCTTAGGCGAAGAATTCGGAATGAAGATGGGCTCAAACGTTGAAGGCAAGATGGTTGCCGCATTACGCAGACTCGGTTTCAAGAACGTATTCGACGTCGATTATGCCGCTGACCTTACTATTATGGAAGAAGGTACGGAATTTTTGGGCAGACTTAAAAACGGCGGCGTTCTTCCTATGATTACCAGCTGTTCTCCTGCATGGATTAAGTTCTGCGAACACAATTATCCGGAATTGCTTGACCACCTTTCGACTTGCAAATCTCCGCAACAAATGTTCGGTGCCGTATGCAAAACGTATTATGCCGAAAAGTTGGGAATAGACCCGAAAAAGATGGTTGTAGTTTCGGTTATGCCTTGTACGGCTAAAAAGTTTGAAATCGGCAGAAAAGACCAAAGTGCTGCGGGAGTTCCTGATATCGACATTGCTATTACGACAAGGGAACTTGCTCGTCTTATTAAACGTGCAGGTATCATGTTTGAAGCCCTTCCTGATGAAAAATTTGACGAACCGTTTGGCATCGCAACGACAGCAGGTCTTTTGTTCGGTGCAACCGGTGGCGTTATGGAAGCGGCACTCAGAACGGTAGTCGAAGTTGTGACTAAAAAAGACGCTCCGTCGCTCGACTTTAAAGAAGTTCGAGGCACTAAGGGCATAAAAGAAGCAACTTATGACGTAGCGGGAACAAAAGTTAAGGTTGCCGTTTGTTCGGGACTTGCCAATGCAAGAGAACTTATGGAAAAAATTAAAGCAGGTAAGGCTGATTATCACTTTATTGAAGTTATGTCTTGCCCGGGCGGTTGCGTAAACGGTGGCGGTCAACCTATAAAGAGTGCCGAAGTCAGAAATAATTGTGACGTCAAAGCTATAAGAGCTGCGGCAATTTATGACGCCGATAAGAAATCTCAACTCAGAAAGAGTCATGCTAACCCTGCAATTCAAACCATTTATAAAGAATATTTTGGAGAACCTAACAGCCATAAAGCTCATGAGATTCTTCATACTTCTTATGTAAAGAGAGATAAATTTTAATTGAATGATTTAAACAAGTTTTGTTTAAGAAAATTTGATTAAAATCTCAATAAAGTTTGAATTTACTTAATCACAAAATAAAAAGCACCCTTTTGGGTGCTTTTTATTTTGATATTTGTTAAATTTTAATCCGCTTTTCAAATTTTTTGAAACTATGTTAAAAGCTATAATAAACCAACGTCGTGAAGGTTTTAATAAATTTATTGCTTATTAGTTTTTTATTAATAAAGTGTTGACAAAAGTATATAATAGTGTATACTGTATATAAACAATATACACAGTTAAGTTAAAAACACAGTTGAAAATTTAATTATAGCAATAAGAATAATGAGATTAAGATGTTAAAAGTTGAAGGTTTATCAAAACATTATCCGGAATTTGATTTGACGGACGTTTCTTTCAATCTTGAAAGAGGTTACATTTTAGGCTTTATCGGAAGAAACGGTGCCGGAAAGTCGACGACGATAAAATCAATTTTAAATTTAGTTACGCCTACAAGCGGCAAGATTGAAATTTTAGGAAAGAATTTTCAAGAAAACGAGTTGGAACTTAAAGAAAAAGTCGGTTATACGTTTGGCGAGGTCAATTATTATTCAAAAACAAAAATTAAGACGCTTGCTAACGTTTATAAAAAATTCTTCAGCAAATGGGATGAACAGTTGTACAGACAATATCTGAACAGGTTCAAAATTTCTGAGAACAAAAAAGTTGAAGAACTTTCAAGCGGTATGAAAGTAAAATTGGGACTAACTTTTGCTTTGTCGCACGGTGCCGAACTATTCATTTTTGACGAACCAACCAGCGGACTTGACCCGATAGCCCGTGATGAATTGTTAGACCTTTTTCAAGAAATAGTTTCAGACGGCAATAAATCTATTTTGTTTTCAACGCATATTACGTCCGATCTCGATAAATGTGCCGATTACATTCTTTTTATAAAGGACGGAAAGATTGTGGCAAACAGTACAAAAGATGAACTAATTAATTCTCATCTCATTGTTAAGGGCAGCTTAGGTGATTTAACTGAACAACTTGAAAAGCAGTTTATCGGAATTAAGAAAAATAAATTCGGTTTTTCCGGACTTATCAAAAAAGAGTTTTATGATAGCGGACTTCCGTTTGATACGGAATTGCCAAATCTTGAAGAAATTATGGTTTATTACAATAAGGAGGAAGCATAATGAAAAACGTTATTTATAAGGAGTTGAAATTATTCTTAAGTCCTATTGTATATTTTATGTTGATTTTGAGTGCTTTGCTTGTGATTCCTGCTTATCCGTCTATTGTCGGAGTAAGTTATAGTTTGCTGTCAATTAATATTTGTTTCAGCATCTCACGTGCTAACAATGACAATCAATTTACGGCTATGTTACCTGTGCCGAGAAATTATATCGTATTGGGAAAGCACTTCAGCGTTGCATTTATAGAAATTTTGCAAGTATTGATTGCTATACCTTTTGCTTTGGTGTCTGTTTTTGTAACGAATGTTGCCGGAAACCTGGTCGGTATCGATTCAAATATGACTTTCTTCGGAATCACGTTGATATGTTACGGAGTATTCAATCTTATATTTTTGCCTTGGTATTTTAAAACGGGCTATAAAGCGGGCATACCTATGCTTATCGGAGTGCTTGGATATTTTTTGGTTTACGTAGCATTTGAATTGCTCTTGAATTTTACGAATCTCAAAATTTATCTTGACGGCATTTCAGCTGAGTTTGTAGGATACAGAGTAATCGTGTTATTATCAGGAATTGTATTTTTCATCGTATCCTTGTTTGTGTCCGAAAAGATATCGTCAAAAAATTTTGATGGGGTAGTTTTATAAATGGATTTAAGCGTTTCATTGAAATCCGATAAGCCAATATACGAACAACTTTACGACCAAATTACAGCCCAAATATTAAACGGAAAGCTAAAACCCGATGAGATGCTGCCGTCAATACGTAACGTCGCCTTAGAGCTTTCTATAAGCGTGATAACGGTAAAAAATGCGTGGGACCTTCTCGCACAAAACGGATTTATTTATTCGGTAGGCGGTAAAGGATGTTTTGTATCTTCAATGGACGGGCGTCTTGAAAATAAAAAATCTTCTTTAGTTATAGACAGGCTGAAAAAAGACTTAGAGTATTATAAGAGACTGGGACTAACTGCTGAGGAACTTAAAAAATTGATAGACGAAAACTATTGAAGCTCTACTTTAATTGTCGCAAATAGCTTTTGCCGATGGTCAACGCATAAAACTTTATTTAGACTTGCTTTTAAAGAAATTCCATAGACGTTGCGATTTGTCGAAGAGCGTTAAAAAGTATAACCGATTTTTGCAAAAGTTTTTCGTAAGTTATTTAGGTAAAAAGACGTCATAAAGTTTAAAGACGTTTAAATATGCTTATTGCAACTGCGTTGATTGCTTTTTTTAAGATTGATTATGCTTATTATAGCCTTGTGTAAATTAAAACACCCCATAATTTTTATGGGGTGTTTTTAAATTAAGATTGAAGCTGTAAAATGAGAATTTGCAGACTAACCATAAGCATTTACAATTATTAAATTATAAAAATTTGCATGTCGAGTAAAAGCAATAAAAGACGACGAAAATGCACAAATTTTTACTTATCAAGCACGGCTAACGAGCCGCAGAATTTGTTAAAACGAACGAATTGAAATAAGTACGTTTTATTTAACTTCATCGTCGTTTAAACTTTCTCCGCTGACGTCCTGAGCGTCTTTAACTTCTTCTACTTTGCCTTCGATCATTGCGTCAACTTCCATTTGAGAAAGTACCTGTTCCTTCTTTTCTTTTTTCTTGTCGGAAGCGGATAAAATCTGAATATTACGCTTTGTAATTTTACGTAAATTCGGCGTAAGGAAGAAATTGATTTCGCCGCCTTTATTTTTATCAAAGAAACTTAAAAGAGCCGGCAGGAAGAAAATTACCAGCAATGCGGCAATAATTGACGAACGGGCTATGAGGAACGTCATTTCTTTTACAATGAGATTTGACGAAACGAAGAACACGCTAAGACACGCTCCTGACATTATGCCGGCACTTGTAAGTATTGACATAGTAGAAGACGTGGTGGCCATATATGCCGCTTGTGGAGCTTTAAAACGCTTTCTAAGTTCTTTATATTTCGACGCAACTAATATTGCATAATCGACGGTAGAACCAAGCTGAACAGCTCCAATAATCAGGTATGACATAAAGTTTATTGTGCCGCCGCTGAAGATGTGTTGCATAGCAAGGTTGAGCCAGATTCCGAATTCGATAAGTGCAATAAGTAGAGTGGCTAATTTCAGTGACTTAAGGTGTAAAAGAATAATTACAAATATAACAGCAACCGAAATAATTGTTACCAATAAAAAGTCGTTAGGCGTAATTTCTGCAAAATCGGCAGCTGCTTGTGTTAGCCTTCCAAAGCTGTGCCGTCTTTATTTCTGGTCAGCTCATTTATTGTGTAGATGACAGAGACGCTGCTGGAAAAGAAAGAAGCGATGAAGGCTGGGGTGAATACTCTGCTGCCCTAATTGCCGCTCATCTATCTTCTCCTCTTACATATTGGAACCAGAGGAGTCTTTTGTATTCAGCAAGTAAGAAAGATGTTCCAAATGCCCATCTTATTTCAGATATGACATATGCGGAGGCAACAGAGCTCTCCTTTTTTGGTGCTCCTGTTGTTCATCCTCATTCATTTATTCCTGCTGAAGAGGCTTCAATTCCTCTTTCCCTCAGATATTAAAAAAACATA